>JAEWFK010000017.1 GCA_023388835.1 Pseudomonadota bacterium
TGGTAACGCATAAAAGGACATTCTTGTTTCGCTGGTTTGAAGGTCTGCTCGACCCGTTCCCTCCCGAGGAAACACCCCTTCCCCCTAAAGGGCTGCTCTCCTTCCTATGGTCCTGCACGCGCGGCTCGCGCCGCTACATTGCCGTGCTCGCCTTGCTGAGCGCGAGCGTCTCCGTCTACGAGGCATGGCTGTTCGCGTTTCTGGGGCAAGTCGTGGACTTGCTCTCCACCTGGCAGGCGGGCGTACCAGCAGCTCCGCATGAGCGTCGCGTTCTGTGGGCCATCGGCATCGTGCTTGGCGCCAGCGTTCTGCTTGTGGGCTTGCGCACGGTCGTTCAGCATCAGGGCCTGGCCATCAACCTTCCGCTGCGGCTGCGCTGGGATTTCCATCGGCTCATGCTGCGACAAAGCCTGGCCTTTTTCGCCGATGAGTTCGCCGGGCGGGTAACGACCAAGGTGATGCAGACGGCGTTGGCCGTTCGTGAGGTGATTCTTACGTTCTGCGAAGTCGTGATCGGCATAGGGGTGTATTTCGTCACCATCGTCGCGCTGGCGGGCGGGTTTGATCTGCGGCTGATTACGCCTTTCATTGCCTGGATCCTGCTGTACGGCGTGGCCATGCTGTATTTCGTTCCACGGTTGGGCAAGGTCTCGCAGGAACAGGCTCACGCGCGATCGTCCATGACCGGCCGCGTGACCGATGCCTATGCCAACATCACCACCATCAAGCTGTTCTCTCACACGCGGCGAGAAGCGCAGTTCGCGCGAGCGGCGATGGAGGATTTCAAGCTCACGGGTTACCGTCAGATGCGTCTGGTGAGCCAGTTTGAGATCGTCAACCAAGCACTGGTGGCGGGGCTGATTCTGGCCGCCGGCGGCTATGCCTTGTGGTTATGGCATGACGGCCAAGTCAGCACCGGCGCGGTGGCGGCCGTTACCGCCATGGCTTTGCGGGTCAACGGCATGTCGCACTGGATCATGTGGGAGATGACCACGCTGTTCGAGAACATCGGCACCGTGCAGGACGGCATTGGCACGTTCACGCGTACCGCCAAGGTCCAGGATGCTCCGCAAGCCCCAGCGCTGAAAGTCACCCGCGGCGAAGTGGCGTTCGACCAAGTCTTCTTCAATTACAACGGCGAGCGTCAGGTACTGGACGGTCTTACGCTGACGGTGCGTCCCGGTGAGAAGGTCGGCCTGGTCGGCCGCTCAGGCGCCGGCAAGTCGACTCTCATTAACCTGCTGCTGCGCTTTTATGATGTCGATAGCGGGCAGATACGCATCGACGGGCAGAATATCGCTCGAGTCACGCAAGACAGCCTGCGCAGCACCATCGGCATGGTCACGCAGGATACGTCGTTATTGCACCGGTCGATCCGCGACAACATTGCCTACGGGCGCCCCGACGCCGGCGATGCAGAAATCCAGGCCGCCGCCATTCGCGCCCATGCTCACGAATTCATCGAACAGCTGAGCGACCAGCACGGCAATACGGGCTACGCCACCCAGGTGGGCGAAAGGGGCGTAAAACTCTCCGGTGGCCAGCGCCAGCGTATCGCCATTGCGCGGGTCATGCTGAAGAACGCGCCCATTCTCGTGCTGGACGAGGCGACGAGCGCACTGGATTCCGAAGTGGAAGTCGCCATACAGGAAAGCCTGGACGAGATGATGGAGGGCAAGACCGTGATCGCCATCGCGCATCGGCTGTCCACCATTGCCGCCATGGACCGGCTCATTGTCATGGACCAGGGCCGTATCATTGAAGAAGGAACACACGCTCAACTGCTGCAGTTGAAGGGCGTCTACGCCAAGCTATGGCGCCATCAGAGCGGTGGATTCCTGGCTGAGGAAGCGGATGCGATTGGCTAGCGCTTTGGGTCCCAGCGGTAATCCCGGCTGCCGAAGACAGCCCCGTCTGCGCGCCCCCTTACAGCAGCCATTCGATCGGCAACTTGGAAAGCACCCAGACAAACGTGCGCGTGAACCAGCCCGTTTCTGGCTCGGAATCATGACGCAGCTGGGTGCCATCCTTCTGCTCCGTCCAATACACCTCGCCCTCTTCCGTTAAGCCCAGCACATATGAATCCTTCGGTATTTCATTCTCGAAAGAAGCCTCGATGTCCTGCGCCATGGCGGGGCTCTCGATAATGAACCCGAGTTCAGTGTTGAAGCGCGTTGACCGCGGGTCGAAATTGAATGACCCGACAAAGACGCGCTTACCGTCGACCCCGAATGTCTTGGCGTGCAAGCTCGAGCCGGAACTGCCGAAGGGCCCTGAGCTGGAGTTGCGGCCACCGCCCGATGACACCCGGCGCATTTCGTAAAGCGCGACCCCGGCTTCGAGCAGATCTTTACGCCTCTTGGCATAGCCGGCATGCACGGCGGCGACGTCGGTCGCATCGAGCGAATTGGTCAATACACGCACCCGTATACCATCCTGCACCATCCCGCCAAAGACCTCCACGCCGGCCGCAGCGGGAACGAAGTACGGGGACACCAGGTCGACGCTCCTGTCGGGTTTGCCCAGCATTTCACGCAGCTGGCTGATGAGCATGGAGTCTTTGGCGGCTTCGCCCAGGCCTTTCGCGGGGTCGTCGCTGACCATCGTCGTGTCTGCCCATTCAAACGACAAGTCGCCTTCCAACAAGCCGGACAGGAACTGCGTACGCTTGACTGCCAGCGTGTACTCTTCGGCCGCTTGCGACGCCGCGACGAGCTCGCCGGTTTCCGCCAGCTTTGACAAGGCCGAGGCATCCGCTTTGGGCAGGATACGGTCGGCCGGGTATGAGGATTCGCTGGCCCAATAAAGGTCGAAATCCGTCGATACATCATCGACCACCGCCCCCACCGCCAGCACATCCAGATCTGCAAACAGTACCGAAGCAGCGCCGAAATATTCGTCGCCCACGTTTCGCCCGCCGATGATCGTGCCCTGATTGTCGGCTGTGAATGATTTGTTGTGCATGCGCCGGTTGGCGCGCTCGAAATCGGTCAGATAACCGATCACTTTGGGCTTGCGCACTACGAACGGATTGAAAAGCCGGACTTCAATGCCAGGGTGAGTGTCCAACGCCGCCAAGGCGTCGTCCATCCCTGCGATTCCATTGTCGTCCAACAACAGGCGCACTCTCACGCCCCGGTCGGCTGCCGCGCGCAGTTCCTCCAGCAGCAGCGTTCCAGTGACATCGGGGCGCCAGATGTAGCACTGAATATCGATGGTCTTTTCGGCTGATCGCGCCAGCAGCACTCGAGCGGCGAAAGCATCGTGCGCATCGGCAAGAGAATAGATGCCGCTCTTTCCAGGATAGGTCCGTACTTGCGGGACCAGCGCGCGGCCAAGGGCAGTGCTGCTTGCCTCGGCCGGGCTGAGAGCCTGACTGACCGTCCGCCCCTCCAGCGAAGGCAAGGAGCAACCGGCGAGCAAGCCGACCAGTACGCAGCTCGCGAACAGGTTCAGCCAGTGATTCCAACTACGCGCATTCGTCATCCCGGGTCTTCCAAAGCAACTCAAGGACGTTACTCTAATCCCGATTGAAGAAATGTGATCGTTTTGTGTGGTTTTGCCTGTGTGGTTCTGCGTCGCATCGCGGCATGTCGATTGCATCGCTGCGCGAACATCACTTCGACACCAACGCCATGCACAGTTCCATTCAGGGTAAAGCCCAACGTCTTCTTCGTGAGCGCTTCGGCATGACGGAACTGCGGCCGGGCCAGGAAGAAGTCATAGAAAGCGTGCTCAAGGGCCACCATACGCTGGCCGTCATGCCCACCGGCAGCGGCAAATCGCTGTGCTATCAATTGCCCGCGCTATGCGAGCCGGGCGTGACCGTGGTCGTATCGCCACTGATTGCGCTGATGCAGGATCAGGAAGAGAAGCTGGCCGACTACAGCGTGCAGACAGTGGTCTTCAACAGCGCGATGCCGGCGTCAGCGCTGCGCGACGCCATGGAAGACGCCGCCCGCTACCGCAATCCCGTCTTCATGACGACCCCGGAACATCTGGCCAGCGAAGGCTTCATCGATTGGCTGAAGCAGCAGAAGGTCACGCTGTTCGTGATCGACGAAGCGCATTGCATTTCCCAGTGGGGCCATGATTTTCGGCCGGCCTTCCTGGACATTCCACAAGCGATACGCGAACTCGGAATGCCAACGGTGCTGGCTTTGACCGCCACAGCGACGGACGACGTCATCCACGATATCGGCGAACAGCTCGGTCTGAACGCTCTTTGCGTCATCAAGACCAGCGTCTACCGGGACAATCTCAATTACGCCGTGAGGCAGGTAAGCGGCGAAGATGAGCGTCGCGAGACGCTGCTGGCCATGCTGCGGGAAACCGACGGCTCCGCCATCGTCTATACGGCCACAGTCAAGGAGGCCGCCGCTCTCCACCAAGTCTTGCTGGATGCGGGGGAAAGCGCTGCGCTCTACCACGGGCGCCTTCCGCAGAAACGGCGCCGCGAGAATCAGGATGCGTTCATGTCGGACCAGGCTCGCATCATGGTGGCCACCAATGCGTTCGGGATGGGCATCGACAAGCCTGACGTCCGCCTGGTCGTGCATGCGCAGATTCCCGGCAGTCTGGATGCGTATTACCAGGAATCAGGGCGGGCCGGCCGAGACGGTGCCCCGGCCCGCTGTGAACTGATACACGAAGAGAAGGACAAGCGGATTCAGCAGTTTTTCCTGATCGGCCGCTATCCGTCGGAAGCGATGGTCGCCGAAATTATCAAGGTGCTGAGTGCGGCAGGGGCGCCCGTCAACTTCGAGACATTACGTGAAGCCGTACCGGCTGTCCCGCTGCGCAAGCTGCAGGTGGCGCTCAAGCTCTTGGCAGATGCCGGACTCATCAAGGGCAAGCGCGATTCGATTTCGGTGGCGGCAAGGGCTGACACGCAGGCCCGCGCGTCAGAGGCTGTCCGCCAATACGAGCTCAGGGCGGAACGCGACCGCGAAATACTGGGTGCCATGGTGAAATACGCTCGCAGCGGGCACTGCCGCTGGCGGCTGTTGCTGGACTATTTCGACGACAGTCCGCCGTGGTCGCGCTGCAATCATTGCGACAGCTGCGACCACGCTCGCGAGGCGGAAGCCATGGCAGAAGAGGTGTGCTCGCCCGCTGCCCCCATCACCGCAACCCCAAGCGCGAAGCGCCCCTCGCTTCATCCGGGCGATCCGGTAAAGGTACGCCGCCACGGAGTCGGCGTCGTAGAGGCAGTCACCCGGGAACGCGTCGACATCCGCTTCCCGGACGGGTCACTGCGGCGCTTTCTGCCTAGCTATGTTCGTCGCTTGCCTGCCGCGCCAACGACGCCAACGAGGCCTCCGACGCCTACAGAGAAGCGGGCCGCTTGATTCTGTTGCTCGAGACCGGCGTAATGCTGTGCCCTTACTTCAGATCTGCCAAAGCAGCGGGACGGACATAGCCGGGGAAATGCTTGTCAAGGGCGTCTTTGAATGCCGCCGACTTGAATGCATTGGCCAAGTCCTGAGCCCATGGCTTGTCCTTGTCTTCTGTGCGGACAGCCACAACCTGCTGATATGCAACAGGCGGCTCTTCCAGGACAACCGCGCTGGTCAGGTCCAGACCGGCGGCAATCGCAAAGTTGCCGGGAACGATGGCAAAATCGGCGTCGCCGACCGTGCGGGGAAGCTGGGCGGCCTCGACGGGTTGCAGGCGGATCTTCTTCGGATTTTCGGTGATGTCGCGCTCGGCCACGCGCAGCGCGTCGATGTCATCCCGCACTTTCACGAGGTTGTGCTTCTGCAGCAGCAACAATGCGCGCGCCAGGTTGCTCGGGTCGTTGGGCAGTGTGTAGCGGTCGCCTTCCTGAGTCTCATCCAGGCTGCTGCGCGACTTCGAGTAGATGCCCATGGGCGCGGTCGTGCTCTGCGCAATGTCGATGAGATCCAGCTTCTTGTCGTCCTTGAAACGATTCAGATAGGAAATGTGCTGGAAAAGATTGGCGTCGAGCGAACCCTGTGCAAGCGCCAGGTTCGGCTGCACGTAGTCGTTGAACTCGACGAGCTTGACCTTGTAGCCCTGTGCTTCGAGTTGAGGCACGATGGCGAGCTTCAGCACATCGTAGTTGTAGCCCGCGGTGGCACCGAAAACCAGACTGGACTTGGCCGGGTCTGCGGCTTGTGCCACAGCACCGCTCAGTGCGACGGCGGCGGCGAAGGCGCCCAGTACGATACGGCGACGAATGTTCAGCATAGTGTCATTCCTTGTAGAAGAAGAGAATTCAGCGCTTGTCCAGCCGGTGCGCAATGGCGTTGCCGCCGAACTGGATGATCTGTACCAGGACGATCAACAAGGCCACGGTCAACAGCATGACGTCGGTCTGGAAACGGTAGTAGCCATAGCGGATCGCCAGGTCGCCGATACCGCCGCCGCCTACGACACCGGCCACGGCCGAGTATGAAAGAAAGCTCACCGCGAGCACGGTCAACGCCAGCACGAGACCGGAGCGCGCCTCCCGCATGAGCACGCGGCGCACGATCTGGTATTGCGAGGCGCCCATGGCTTCAGCGGCTTCAATGACGCCGCGCGGCACTTCACGCAGGCTCTGCTCCACCAAGCGCGCAAAGTACGGAATGGCCGCCACGGACAGGGGCACCGAAGCGGCAAGCGGCCCGATGGAGGTTCCGACGAGCACGGCTGTGACGGGTGTGAGCACGACCAGCAGAATGATGAAAGGGAAGGAGCGCACAGTGTTTACCACCCAGCTCACGACCAGATAAAGCGAACGGTTTTCCAGGGCCTGGTTCGGGCCCATCTGAAAGAGCAGCACGCCCAGCGGGCCGCCCGCCACAATGGCACAAAACACGCCGATGCCCAGCATCAGCAGCGTCTGGCCAATGGAAATCCACAATTCCGGCAGGATTGCGATGATGTTCTCAGTCATGGTCACTCAGCGATGTCGTCTGCGGAGACATAAAGGGAATGTTCTTTCAGGATTTGCAGTTTCAGCCGCTCTTTGTCCAGCTCGCGACCCAGCGCGCTCACACGCTCGGTCGAGTGGTCATCGGTGTCGAACTGCTCCACGAGTTCACCATGCTCGAGAACTGCCACGCGGGTGCAGAGGGTCTGCACCACTGAAAGCTCGTGCGTAACGATCACGATGGTGACCCCGATCTTCTGATTGATGTCGCGCAGTGTCTCGAGCACGCTCCGGGTGGTCTCTGCATCGAGCGCCGAAGTCGGCTCATCGCACAACATCACTTTCGGACGCGGCGCGAGCGCCCGCGCGATTGCCACGCGTTGCTTCTGTCCGCCAGACAACTGAGCGGGATAATGCGCTTCCTTGTCAGTCAGGCCGACGAGAGCCAGGCACTCATGCACCCGTGACTTGAGTTCCTTACGTCCAAAGCGGCCATGTAGCGTGAGCGGGAACGCAACGTTCTCGTAGACGGTGGCATTCTGCAGCAGATTGAATTGCTGGAAGATCATGCCCAGATTCTGCCGCGCCAGACGGAGCTCCGGCGCCGAAAGCCGCGTGAGGTCGCGGCCGTCGACCAACACCTGACCGCTGTCGGGACGCTCCAGCAAATTGATCATGCGCAGCAGCGTGGACTTGCCGGCGCCGCTACGGCCGATCAGGCCGAATATCTG
>JAEWFK010000067.1 GCA_023388835.1 Pseudomonadota bacterium
CTTCCAGCACGCGGTCGGAGACAGGTTGACCCGTTCGGCCAGCGCCGCCACGGAAAGCGTCGAATCCAGCTGCAACAACGCCAGGATCGCTATATCGACCTTGTCCATAAATATTATTCCTATTTAATGTTAATCGAGAGAATAATACTCTCGATGCGCCGGGGCATGAGCCGATTAAATCAATGGCTGTCACGCCGTGGGCTCCTATAATTTTTCATACATTCATTGAAGGAAGATGGGAGCTCAAATGCGCGAGAGTACAAAACTGGTCTGGGCGGGGAGACATCCTGAACAACACGGCGGGTTGGTCAACACGCCCATCTACAGGGGGTCGACAGTACTGGCCGATTCCATGAAGGCTTGGACAGACACGAAGAAGCGCCATGCTGGCGGCGACCTGGCGGCAGGCATGTACGGCCGTTTCGGCACACCGACGCATCACGCGCTGCAAGAGGCTTTGGCGGAGCTTGAAGGCGGACATGCGTCGTTCCTGTATCCTTCAGGATTGGCGGCCTGCTCGAATGTGCTCTTGGGTCTGCTGTCTCCCGGCGATCATGTGCTGTATACCGACAGCGCATATTCCCCGACTCGGCAGGTCCTGAACTCGACGCTTCGCCGCTTTGGCGTACAGGCCACCCCCTACGCGCCCACGATCGGCCAGGGCATCGCCGAGCTGATTCAGCCTAATACCCGCGTCGTCTATGTCGAGTCGCCGGGATCCGAAACTTTTGAGATTCAGGACATCCCGGAGATCGCACGCATAGCGCACCAGCATGGCGCCTTGGTGGTAATGGACAATACCTGGGGTACGCCACTGTATTTCAAGCCGTTCGAACATGGTGTCGACGTGTCCATCCAGGCGGCCACCAAGTACATCACGGGGCATTCCGATGCGCTGCTGGGCGTTGCCACCTGCACCCGCGAGACATGGCCGCTGCTCGCCAAGGCCTGGGAGGAATTCGGCCAGACGGCCGGCCCGGACGACGTCTATCTGGCCCTTCGCGGTCTGCGGACATTGAAATCGCGTCTGTCCCAACATTGGGCGTCGGGCATGAAAGTCGCACAATGGCTGGAGACCCGCCCGGAAGTCGCTTCCGTGCTGCATCCCGCTTTGCCTTCGCATCCGGGACATTCGCTATGGAAACGTGATTTTCGCGGCGCGTGCGGATTGTTTGCCATCATGCTGAACCCCATATCGGACGAAGCGCTGTGCGCGTTCATCGACAGTTTGCGGCTTTTCGGTCTCGGTCTGTCGTGGGGAGGCTATGAAAGTCTGGCCATCCCCTTTGAGCCGCAGCGTGCAACGACGGAACTCTGCCCGAAGGGCCATGGCGTCCGGATCCATGTCGGCCTGGAGGACCCGGACGACCTCATAGAAGATCTGGAGCAGGCCTTCGCAGAAATGGCCCGTATCGTTGTGTCGGCAATACCCGCTTAACTGCGGTGCGCACGTATACTTCAGATCGCACTTCCATCCATTCTTCAGAGGACATAATGAAAAAGATACTGACAACCATCGGTGTGCTGGGAGCCGTAATGGCCATCTCCCAGCCGGCATGGGCACAGGAATTTCCTCAAGGCAACAGGCCGATCAAGATCGTGGTCCCTTACACCGCGGGCGGCTCTTCCGATTTCCTGGCACGCATCGTCGCCAAGAAGATGGCGGAGAATATGCAGCACAACGTCATGGTGGAAAACAAGCCGGGCGGCAGCACCGTGCTCGGCGGCGATTACGTCGCACGGTCGGCGCCCGACGGATACACGGTTTACCTGATCGGGGAACTGACCAACGGCTCCCTCGTCGCTCTGAACAAAAACCTTCCATACGACCCGGTCAAGTCCTTTGCGGGAATCACCAACCTGGTGGAGTCCCCGCTGGTCATCTCCGTTCACCCGGACTTTCCCGCTAAAACGCTCACGGAATTCGTGGATTACGCCAAAGCGCATCCGGGCAAGGTGACATACGGGTCCGCGGGCCTGGGCAATACCTTGCATTTGGCAGGTGCGCAGTTTTCCGCCGAAACAGACATTGAAATGACCCACGTTCCTTATAAGGGCGCGTCGCAAGCACTGATCGACCTGGTGGCCGGTCGCATCGACGTCATGTTCGATTTGCCACAGACACCTCTGTCTCAAATCCGTGAAGGAAAGCTTCGCCCCTTGGCGGTGACGGGAACGTCGCGTCTCGATCTGCTTCCGGAAGTGCCCACTCCCGCCGAGGCAGGCGTGCCTGAATACTCCTTCACTACGCGTATCGGGCTCGCAGTGCCTGCCGATACACCGCCGGCGATCAGGGAGCGACTGAACCAGGAAGCGGTCAAGGCCGTTGAAGATCCGGAAGTGAAAAAGGCCCTCTCCGACCGCGCGATGTATATCGCCACCAGCGCTACACCGGATGCCTACTCCGCAGACCTGAAATCCGCTGTCGAACGAGTGACCAAGCTGTTGCATGACGCCGGTGTAGAACCGCAGTAATAGGAAGGAAAATGGACAAGAAAAACAGATTCATGGCAGCCGTCACGGGCGCCGACGCGGACCGCCCGCCGGTGACCGCCTGGGTACACTTCCAGTCAGATCACCTGGACAGCGGCCGCTGCGCTGATCTGCACGCCCGGTTCCTGGAAGCGTATGACTGGGACGTCCTGAAGGTCATGAACGACTATCGCTATCCCGTACCTGAGGGCGTGACAACGCTCGATACGGCAGCCAGCCTCCAGGCGTATCGGCGGCTCGACATGAACGAACCGGCCTTTGCGGCGCAGTTCGAGGTGTTGCGCCGGCTTCGCGAGACACTTCCACACACGCCGATGCTTGATACGGTATTCGAGCCCTACCAGCAGATCGTGCGAAACGTGGGCTTCAGCCAGGCCGAGAACTTCTTCGGCCAGAAGGACGCCGCACTCCAGGCCATTGAAGCCGTCACGGAAACCACGTGCGAGTACGTCCGGACGATAAAGGCAATGGGCGTGGAAGGAGTTTTCCTGTCCATCAACGGCGCGATCCCGCCGAACCGGCCCAGAGGCGTCACGGACGAGCGCCACGAAACCTTCCAGAAACCCTTCGCCATTCGAGTCTTGGAAGCGGCAGAAGGAATGGTCAGGGTCCTGCATGTCCATGGCGATCATCTGCAGATGGACCGAGTCTGGGATTATCCCTGCGAAGTGCTGAGCGTGTCTGACCGCCTGGCGGGCAATCCTTCTTTGGCACAGCTTCGCGCTCGCACAGACAAATGCCTCATGGGCGGTATCGACGAAACACGGATTCAGGAACGCAGTCTCCCGGATATCGCGGCTGAAGTCGATGACGTACTCGCGCAAGTCGGGCGCCAACGGCTCATCATTGCACCCGGCTGCACCATTCCGTCGTTCACTTCCAAACGGAATCTGGATTACTTGCGCGAGTACACCAGAACCGTGTAGCGGTGTTGCCTTTTTTTATTTAGGATGCCAGCTTCGGTCATAATTGCGACACTCGCAATGGGTGCGACAGGAGACAAGCTTTGCCCACACCAGACAAGATCACTTGCGTGGAGGATTTCCGACGGCTGGCGGTGCGGCGGGTGCCGCGTATGTTTTACGACTACGCCGATTCCGGTTCATGGACGGAAGGCACTTACCGCTCCAACGAAGAGGATTTCCACAAGCTGAAATTCCGCCAGCGGGTCGCCGTCGATATCGATAGGCGCAACCTGCGCAGCACCATGGTCGGCGAACACGTGGCCATGCCCGTGGCGCTGGCTCCCACCGGCCTGACCGGCATGCAGCACGCCGACGGCGAAATCCATGCGGCCCGCGCAGCGGAAAAATTCGGCGTGCCCTTCACGCTCTCAACGATGAGCATCTGCTCGATCGAAGATATCGCCGCGCACACGAACAAGCCGTTCTGGTTTCAACTCTACGTGATGCGTGATCGCGACTTCATGGAGCGCCTGATCGACCGGGCCAAGGCGGCCAACTGTTCGGCCCTGGTGCTCACGCTCGATCTTCAGGTATTGGGTCAACGGCACAAAGACATCCGCAACGGGTTGACTGCACCACCCAAGCCCACCCTGGCCAATCTCATCAACTTGGCGACCAAGCCACGCTGGTGTCTGAACATGCTGGGCACCAATCGCCGCACATTCGGCAATATCGTCGGCCACGCAAAGAATGTAACCGACGTCTCGTCCCTGTCTTCCTGGACAGCGGAACAGTTCGATCCCAGCCTCTGCTGGAAAGACCTGGAGTGGATCAAGAAACGGTGGGGCGGCAAGCTGGTGCTCAAGGGCATCATGGAGCCCGAAGATGCGCGCATGGCCGCCCACTCAGGCGCCGATGCCATCATCATTTCCAACCACGGCGGCCGTCAGCTCGACGGGGCGCCTTCATCCATTTCCGCGCTACCCCGCGTGGTCCATGCCGTGGGCAAGGACATCGAAGTGTGGATGGATGGCGGCATTCGCTCCGGCCAGGACGTGCTGCGTGCCACCGCGCTGGGCGCGAGGGGCACAATGATCGGGCGGGCTTTCCTCTATGCGCTGGGCGCCATGGGCGAGCGCGGCGTGCAACGCTGCCTGGAAATCATCGCAAAAGAGCTGGACATCTCCATGGCGTTCTGCGGCCGCACCGATATCCAGCACGTGGACCGCTCCATCCTGCTCAACGGCGACATTTTCGACTGAAAGAGCCAGACGCGCGGCGATATAGACCCTGATACGGAACCCGTCAGACCCGCGGCGGTTCCGTCATCTCGGGTGTCAGCCGGCGGCGGTCGGCCTCGATTTCCCGTAAGGGTTCAACGGCACGCAGCGTTTGCAGACAACGCTGAGTGAGTCGCTGATACTGCCGGGTGCCGAAATGCTTGCCGGCGACCTCCTTGTCTGACAGTTCCCGCAAGACCCGGGCGGGTGCGCCTGCCACGAGGCTGCGGGGCGGAATCACCATGCCGACCTTGACGAAGGCCATGGCGCCGATGATGCTGTCTTCCCCTACTACAGCCCCGTCCATGACGACAGCGTTCATGCCGACCAGTGCATTGCGGCCGATCGTACAGCCATGCAACACCGCAGCGTGGCCGATGTGCCCGTCTTCGCTAATCACGGTGTCTTGTTCGCCTACCCCATGGATGACGCAGGCGTCCTGCACATTGGAGCCGTGGCCCATGACGATGCGCCCGAAGTCCCCGCGCAGCGACGCCAATGGCCCCACATAAGCGCCCGGACCAATAATCACATCGCCGATCAGCACCGCGGTGGGGTGCACGAATGCGGTGGGGTCCACCACAGGGGTAATGCCGTCGATCGCATACACCGTTAGCATGTCTTGCCTCCTTTTTCCTTGTTCGCGGTTTATAGCATGGCGCATCCCTGAGCCACCTGATTGGACATGCTAGAGAGGTCGGGTTACACCTTCGTAAGCCGCATTCCAGGCCATTCTCGATCTAAAAAAGAAAGACGGCTTGCGTCGCGGTTGTACCTGGAGTTACGATCGGCTTCACCCGATTGCCCTGACAGGAGATTCCTATGGCCACGACGACCTTGGGCGTCAAAGTGGATGAGTCCGTGCGCGACCGTCTGAAGACGGCTTCGGAGCAGACGGGGTTCACCGCGCACGCGCTGCATAAACAGGCTCTGCTCAGTTATCTGACCCGAATGGAAGAAGGTCGGCTTCCGCCGGAACTCTACCCAGGCGCCGGCAATGGGAACCACGATGGCGAGGAATCTCTCCAGCGGCAAGCCTTTCCATTTCGCGAGTTCGCCACCAGCGTTCAACCGCAGTCCGTCGGACGCGCGGCCATCACGGCTGCATACCGAAAATCGGAAGAAGAATGCGTGCCGCTGCTGCTGCCCATGGCGGCCATTCGCAAGCCAGAGGCCGTGCACGAGCTTGCCACCCGGCTGGTCAAGACGCTGCGGGGCAAACGCAAGGGTGGCGGGGTCGAGGGGCTGATCCAGGAATTCTCGCTCTCCAGCCAGGAAGGTGTGGCGCTCATGTGTCTTGCTGAAGCGCTGCTTCGGATACCGGACCGCGCCACACGCGACGCCCTCATACGCGACAAGATCGCCAGGGGTGACTGGAAGTCGCACACGGGCGGTTCCGCGTCACTGTTCGTGAACGCCGCCACTTGGGGCCTCGTGCTCACCGGCAGGCTGGTGGCCGTAAACAGCGAAGCCACGCTTTCCAGCGCGCTGACGCGCCTGATCTCCAAGGGCGGCGAGCCCGTGGTCCGCAAAGGCGTGAACATCGCCATGCGCATGATGGGCGAACAGTTCGTTTCGGGCCAGACCATTTCTGAAGCGCTGGCGAACAACCACCGCATGGAGGCGCGCGGCTTCAGCTATTCCTACGACATGCTGGGCGAAGCGGCCACGACGGCGGAAGACGCCCAACGCTATTACGACGCCTATGAACAGGCCATACACGCCATCGGCAAGGCGTCGGCGGGGCGCGGAATCTATGAAGGCCCAGGTATCTCCGTCAAGCTCTCCGCCTTGCACCCACGCTATTCCCGGGCTCAGTTCGATCGCGTGATGAAGGAGCTCCTTCCCCGCTTGCTGACACTCACCCAGCTCGCCCGGGAATACGACATCGGACTCAATATCGATGCCGAGGAAGCCGACCGGCTCGAGATCTCGCTCGATCTGCTGGAAGCCCTTTGCCTGGATCCTTCGCTAGAGGGTTGGAACGGTATCGGTTTCGTGATTCAGGCCTACCAGAAGCGGGCCCCCTTCGTCATTGATCATGTCATCGAACTGGCGCGCCGCAGCGGTCACCGACTGATGATCCGGCTCGTCAAGGGCGCCTACTGGGACAGCGAGATCAAGCGCGCCCAGCTCGAAGGGTTGGAAGGCTATCCGGTGTATACACGGAAAGTGTACACGGACGTCTCCTACCTGGCTTGTGCGCGCAAGTTGCTCGCAGCGCCCGAGGCCGTCTTCCCGCAATTCGCCACGCACAACGCCTATACCCTGTCGGCGATTTACCACATGGCTGGGCAGAACTACTACGCCGGCCAGTACGAATTCCAGTGCTTGCACGGCATGGGAGAAGACCTCTATGAGGAAGTGGTGGGGAAGGTGGCCGACGGCAAGCTCAATCGCCCATGCCGCATTTACGCGCCTGTCGGCACGCACGAAACCTTGCTCGCCTATCTCGTGCGCCGGCTGCTGGAGAACGGTGCCAACACCTCGTTCGTGAACCTGATCGGGGACTCATCCGTTCCCATCGAAACCTTGGTGGCCAATCCCGTAGATGCAGCCAAAACCATTGTGCCGCTGGGCGCCCCGCACGCCAAAATTCCTTTGCCGCGCGAATTGTACGGCCGCGCCGAAGAAGGCGCCCGCGCGAATTCCCTGGGCATCGATCTAAGCAATGAACACCGGCTGGCCTCTCTTGCCGCCGCCCTGCTCTCGTCCTCCGATCATCCATGGCGGGCCGCTCCCATCATTGATGGTGCGGAGCCGGAATGGAATGGCGAACAAGCCCGGGCCGTGCTCAACCCTGCCGACCAGCGTGACCGCGTCGGCGCCGTCATGGACGCCACGGAAGCCGACGTCGACACCGCCTTGAGGTACGCGCAGCGTGCCAGCCAGGTATGGCAATCGACTCCCGTGTCCGAACGGGCCTTGTGCCTGCGGCGAGCCGCCCAGATGCTGGAAGAGCATATGCAGTCGCTGCTGGGGCTCATCGTTCGGGAAGCAGGAAAGTCCTTGCCCAACGCCATTGCCGAAGTGCGCGAGGCCATCGACTTCCTGCGCTTCTATGCGCAGCAGGTGGAGCGCGAGTTCGACAATGACACCCATCGGCCTCTGGGCACGGTCTTGTGCATCAGCCCTTGGAACTTCCCGATGGCTATCTTCCTCGGTCAGGTGTCGGCGGCGCTGGCAGCAGGCAACACCGTGATCGCCAAGCCCGCGGAACAGACCACGCTCATTGCGGCAGAAGCCGTCCGCATCCTACAGGCCGCGGGTGTGCCGGGCGGGGTGGTGCAGCTGTTGCCGGGGACAGGCGAGACCGTGGGCGCCGCCCTTGTGGCGCGCTCGGAGATCAATGGCGTCATGTTCACCGGGTCGACCGCAGTGGCCCGTCATATCTCCGCCACGCTGGCCGAGCGGCTGTCCCGTGACGGCGCCACCGTTCCGTTGATCGCGGAAACCGGAGGTCAGAATGCCATGGTGGTGGACTCCTCCGCCTTGGCGGAACAGGTGGTCTATGACGTTCTTACTTCCGCGTTCGATTCCG
>JAEWFK010000089.1 GCA_023388835.1 Pseudomonadota bacterium
ACTTGTTCGGTGTAGGCTTCCATCGGAGGGCAGCTGCAGACAAGGTTGCGGTCTCCCCATGCGTTGTCCACCCGCGCAACCGGCGGCCAATACTTGCCGGAACGCAGGCTGGCCAGCGGATAGGCTGCGGCTTCACGGCTGTAGTCGTGGTGCCATTGATCGACCAGCAGCATCTGCGCGGTATGAGGAGCGTTGCGCAGCACGTTGTCGTTTGCGTCCTTCTCACCGCGTTCGACGGCGGCAATCTCTTCGCGAATGGCAATCATGGCGTCGCAGAACCGGTCGATTTCTTCAATGCCCTCGGATTCCGTAGGCTCGACCATGAGCGTGCCGGGCACGGGGAAGCTCATCGTAGGCGCATGGAAACCGTAGTCGACCAGGCGCTTGGCGATGTCTTCATTGCTGATGCCGCACGCATCCTTGATGGAACGGATGTCCAGAATGCATTCGTGCGCCACGTAGCCCTTGGAGCCTGCATACAGCACAGGGTAGTGGTCGCGCAAGCGCGCCGCAATGTAGTTGGCGTTCAGAATGGCGGTTTCAGAGGCCGCCTTCAGACCCTGCGCGCCCATCATGATCACGTACATGTACGAGATGGGAAGGATGCTGGCTGAACCGAAAGGTGCCGCAGACACCGGTCCCACCGGGGCGTCGGCATGCATCTGTCCGTCGGAACCGACCACGCCCGGCAGATACGGCGCCAGGTGCGAGCGCACCGCCACGGGGCCGACACCCGGGCCGCCGCCGCCATGCGGAATGCAGAAGGTCTTATGCAGGTTCAGATGAGAGACATCAGACCCGAACTTGCCGGGCCGGGCCAGCCCCACCATGGCGTTCATGTTGGCGCCATCCAGATACACCTGGCCGCCCGCAGCGTGAACACGTTCGCAGATATCGGTGATGGCCGTTTCAAACACGCCGTGAGTGGATGGATATGTGATCATGAGCGCCGCCAGGCGACCGCCCACCTGGTCAATGCGGCGCTGCAGATCAGCCACATCGACGTTGCCGTTATCGTCCGAAGCAACGACTACCACTTCCATGCCGGCCATCTGTGCCGACGCCGGGTTGGTGCCGTGCGCCGATGCCGGAATCAGGCAGACATCACGCTGCGTCTGACCTTGCGCCCGGTGATAGGCGCGTATGGCGAGCAGACCGGCGTATTCGCCCTGAGCGCCGGAATTGGGCTGCAGGCTGATGGCATCGTAACCGGTGATCTCGCACAAGGCGGCCGAAAGTTCCTCAACGAGCTGGTGATAGCCAAGTACCTGTTCCTGCGGCGCAAAGGGATGAATCAGCGAGAACTCGGGCCAAGTGATCGGGATCATTTCAGCCGTGGCGTTGAGCTTCATGGTGCAGGAGCCCAACGGAATCATGGTGCGATCGAGCGCCAGATCCTTGTCCGCCAGACCGCGCAGGTAGCGCAGCATGTCGGTTTCCGAGCGTATGCGCGAGAACACCGGATGCGGGAGCAAATCGCTGCGGCGCACCAGGCCGGAAGGCACCCCGTTGCCCGCGTCCGCGGCGAGCGTGTCGGCGGACTCTTCCGGCTTGCCCGCGCCCTGCGCGAATACGCCCGCCAACACCTGAATGTCTTCCAGGGTGACGGTCTCATCCAACGAAACGGCTACCGTGGACGCATCGACCACCCGCAAGTTGATGCGTGCCTCGCGGGCGGCCGCCAGAATGGCGGGCGTGTGCGCACCGGTCTCGACACACAAGGTATCGAAGTAAGTGTCGTTGCGCACCGACAGGCTCAGGCGGCCCAGCGCATTGTGCAAACGCCCCGTATGCTGCGCCACGCGGCGTCCGATGCGGGCCAGGCCTTCGGGCCCATGCCACACGGCATACATGGCGGCCATCACGGCGAGAAGAACCTGTGCGGTACAGATGTTGGAAGTGGCTTTCTCGCGGCGGATATGCTGCTCGCGCGTCTGCAGCGCCAGGCGCAGGGCGGATGCCCCCTGAGCATCGCGCGAGACGCCGACCAGCCGGCCCGGCAGATTGCGCTTGTAGGTGTCGCGGCAGGCCATGAAGCCGGCGTGCGGCCCGCCAAAGCCCAGCGGAACGCCGAAGCGCTGCGCCGTTCCCACTGCGATGTCGGCACCCCACTCGCCCGGCGGCGTCAGCACAGTGAGCGCAAGCAGGTCAGTAGCGACCGCGACCAGCGCGCCCTGCGCGTGCGCCTCTTCGACGAGCGAACGGTAATCCCGCACCGAACCGAGTGTCTGTGGATACTGAAGCAGCACGCCGAAGCATTCCGGCAGGCCTTGCGCTTCGTCGCCGATCGCGAGTTCGATACCCATGGGTTCGGCGCGCGTGCGCAAGACCTCGAGCGTCTGCGGGTGGCAATGCGCCGACGCGAAGAACACTTTGCTCTTGGAACGTGAGCCGCGGCGAGCGAGGGTCATGGCTTCAGCCGCCGCCGTGCCTTCGTCCAGCAGTGAGGCGTTGGCGATGTCCAGCCCCGTCAGGTCGGCCACCATGGTCTGGAAGTTCAGCAGGACTTCCAGGCGACCCTGGGAGATCTCGGGCTGATAAGGCGTATACGCCGTGTACCAGGCCGGATTCTCCAGGATGTTGCGCAGGATGACATTCGGAACGTGCGTGCCGTAGTAACCCTGGCCAATATAGTTCCGGTGAATCTCGTTGCGTTGCGCGATGGCTTTCATGCGCGCCAGCGCAGCGCTTTCCGAGAACGGGCCGGGAACATCGAGCGGCGATTCGTCGAGAATGCTGGCGGGAACGATATCGTTTATCAGCTCGGACAGCGAAGACGCGCCGATGACCTCGAGCATGCGCCCCTGCTCAGCGTGATTGGGGCCGATATGCCGGCCCTGGAATTCGGTGTTGGGATCGAGTTCAGAAAACATGGTTCAGAGCGAGGCCTCGTAGCCTGCGGCATCGAGGAGATTGTCCAGATCGGAGGGGTTGTTGGGCTTGATCTTGAAGATCCAGGTGTCATGGGCCGCTTCATTGATCAGGTTGGGCTGGTCGTTTAGGGCTTCGTTGAACGCCACGATCTCGCCGTCCACCGGTGCGTAGATATCGGAAGCCGCCTTCACGGATTCCACGACTCCTGCCATTTCACCGGCCTGCAGCTGAGCGCCGACGTTGACGTCGCCCACGAAGACCAGATCGCCCAGCTGTTCCTGCGCATTGTCGGTAATCCCTACCACGATGACGTCGCCGTCCAGGCGCGCCCATTCGTGAGAAGCAGCATATTTACGGTCGGTAGGAAGGCTCATGTGTACCCCTTGGAATATTGAATTCGGGAAGAAGAAACTTGAAGACTGAAACGGCAAGAATCAGACGAGTACCTTGCCCTGACGAACAAAGGGCATGGAAACGACCTCAGCGGGCAACCATTTGCCCCGGATCTCGACCTCGGCCTGGTCACCAGCCTTTACACCCGCCGGTACGCGCGCCATGCCGATGGACACACCCATGGTAGGCGACATCGTGCCGCTCGTCATGATGCCTTCGCCCAGGGCCGTGCGCACCTTCATCTGGTCACGCATGACGCCACGCTCACGCAAACGCACGCCGACCATGGACTGCTGCGGTGTCATGCCTTCGATGGCGTCGCGGCCAATGAAACGGCGCCCGGCATCCTTGAAGGAGACTGTCCAGGCGAGCCCGGCGATCAGCGGATCGACTTCCGGATTCATCTCATGGCCATAAAGATTCATGCCGGCCTCAAGGCGCAGGGTATCGCGCGCGCCTAGCCCGCAGGGCCGCACGCCGGCGGCGGCCAGGTCGTTCCAGAGTGATTCCGCTTCGTTGGCCGGGAGGACGATTTCAAAGCCGTCTTCGCCGGTGTAGCCGGTGCGCGCGATGAATATGTCGCCGCCCAGCGTCGCACCGGAGAACGGAGTCAAGGGTTCGGTGGCTTCACGCCATTGCGGACGGACGCCCCAGACGCGTTCGCGCGCTTCCGGGCCTTGGACGGCCAGCATGGCGAGGTCTCGCCGAGGGATGATGGTGACATCATTGCCTTCGCGCTGGGCCACTTGCTGTATCCATTCAAGGTCCGTTTCGGCCGTGCCGGCATTGACGACAAGGCGCCAGGCATCAGCGCTGAAGAAATAGACGATGAGATCGTCGATGACGCCGCCCTGCTCGTTCAGCATGCAAGAATAGATGGCCTTGCCCGGCACGGAGAGGCGGGCCACATCGTTGGCCAGAAGGCGGCGCAGGAAGGCCAGCGAATCGGGGCCCTGGATATCGACGTTCAACATGTGGGAAACATCGAACATCCCGGCAGCACGCCTGACGGCGTGGTGCTCTTCGATCTGTGAACCGTAGGCGACAGGCATGTTCCAGCCGCCGAAGTCCACCATGCGCGCACCGGCGGCGACATGAGCGTTGAACAGCGGGGTGTGTTTGAGGACTGCGGTCATGGAGTAGGGCTCCGGATAAGGAAAAGACGGAAAACAAACGGCCCGGCCATTTATCGCCGAACCGCCCGTCTGTCCTTTTGCCTGAGAGTTGACCCATGTCGCGACAATGGGTGTTCACCTTCGGCGCCCGCCACACCGGCACGCAAGCCGGCGACGAGTCTCTCCAGAGCGCTGCCTTGCCCCGCCAGGGACAATGCACGAGTGGTACGGGATACCTGAGCGATTATGGGCGTTTGCGCCTTCGGTGGCCGCGCGGGGGCGGCGCTCTCCCACTCTGTGCAATGACAGCAAGGCGCAAGAATAACCGATCGCCGCCATGCCGTACAGCGTGGGGCATCATGGCTGCGTCAGGCCTGTTTTACGTCTGCATCAAGGCTGCAGCGCCTGGCCGCAGGCCACGGCGGACGACCAGGCCCACTGGAAGTTGTAGCCGCCCAGCCATCCCGTGACATCCACGGCCTCGCCGACAAAATACAGGCCCGTCACTTTGCGCGCCTGCATGCTCCGTTGGTCTAGTTCGTCAGTATCCACGCCGCCGCGCATGACCTCCGCCTTTCGGTAGCCGGCCGTGCCGGCCGGTACCAGGCGCCAGCGGTGAATGCGTTCTGCCAGCGCGAGCAGGCGCTTGTCGGCCACATCCGCCAGACGGGCGGTCGCCATGCCTCCTGCCTCGTGTTCCAGCCACTGTTCCGCCAGCCGTTTGGGCCAGAGCCCTCCCAGTACCGTAGAGAGCTGTTGCCGGCTGCCCGGCTTGGCCGCGAGCAATGCCGCCGCCAGATCCGTGCCAGGAGCCAGATCGATTTCGATGGCTTCACCCGGATTCCAGAAGGTCGAGATCTGCAAGATGCCCGGTCCTGACAGTCCACGGTGCGTGAAAAGCAGGTCTTCAAGGAAGGAAGTCGTCTGCGGGCCGCCCTTCTTGGTGCCGCGCCGGGCGGGAGCAGCGCCATCCGGGACATTGCTCAGGACCACTTCCAGCGCCACGCCGCTCAATTCAGCAAACGGCGCCCACTGGGCGCTGTCGAAGACCAGCGGCACGAGCGCCGGTCTGGGCTCGACCACGCGCAAGCCGAACTGGCGGGCGATGCGCAAAGCGAAATCGCTCGCCCCGAGCTGAGGGATGGCCATGCCGCCGCTGGCCAGCACGAGCTGCCGTGCTTCGATGCCGCCGGTGCTGGTTTGCAGCTGGAAGGCGCCCCCGGTCCGTTCGATGGCCTGTACGCTGCAGGGCATGCGCCACGCGACGCCGGCATCGTCGCACTCCGTGCGCAGCATCTCGATGATCTGCTCGGAAGAATCGTCGCAAAACAGCTGCCCACGGTGTTTTTCATGCCAGCGGATGCCATGGCGGTCGACCAGGTCAAGAAAATCGCGAGGGCCATAGCCCACCAGCGCAGAGCGACAGAAGTGGGGATTGCGCGAAATGAACTGCGCCGGCGTCGTGCCGATGTTGGTGAAATTGCAGCGTCCGCCGCCCGATATACGGATCTTCTCGGCGAGCTTTTCCGCGTGATCGATCAGCACCACACGCAGACCGCGCTGCCCGGCGACGGCGGCCGTCATCATGCCGGCCGCGCCGGCGCCGATGACGGCGACATCGAAGGCGGACGCTGCCGCCCTGCCGCCGGGATCGCCAAAGCGCCCCCTGTTGCGCGCTTCCCCCCGTGAAGTCACGCGATGGCGTCTTCTTTGATGCAGTCCACGTAGTAGCGCTGCTTCCCGTCCGGCCCCGTGTCCGTGCCCAGACCGTGAACATAGGTCTCGAATCCCGGGAAACGGGCGTTGAACTCTCGTGCAAATTGCAGATAGTGAACGATACGCTGGTTGAAGCGCTCGCCCGGAATCAGCAGGGGAATGCCCGGCGGATAGGGCGTGAGCAACACGCCCGTGACACGGCCTTCGAGATCGTCGATGGACACGCGCTCGGAATCGCGATGAGCCATCTTGGCGTAGGCGTCCGAGGGCTTCATGGCCGGCACCATGTCGCTCAGATAGACTTCGGTGGTCAGGCGCGCCAGATCGTACTTCTTGTAGGCCTGGTGGATTTCCTGGCACAGGTCACGCAAACCCATGCGCTCATACACCGGAAATTGCTTGCAGAAATCCGGCAGGATCCGCCACATCGGCTGATTGCGGTCGTAGTCGTCCTTGAACTGCTGCAAGGCCGTCAGCAAGGTATTCCAACGGCCCTTGGTGATGCCAATGGTGAACAAGATGAAGAAGGAATACAGGCCGGTCTTCTCGATGACCACACCGTGCTCGGCAAGGAATTTGGATACCAGCGCGGCGGGGATGCCCGTATCGGCGAAGGTTCCGGAAATGTCCAGGCCCGGCGTGACCACCGTAGCCTTGATCGGATCCAGCATGTTGAAGTCTTCGGCCAGGTCGCCAAAGCCGTGCCATTCGTCGCCCGACACGAGCAGCCAGTCCTCTCGATGACCGATACCTTCGGCCGGCAGGCGGTTGGGGCCCCAGACCTTGAACCACCAGTCGTTGCGCCCGTACTCCGATTCGACCTTGCGCATGGCACGGCGGAAGTCCATCGCCTCGGCAATGCTTTCCTCAACCAGGGCTGTGCCGCCGGGAGGCTCCATCATGGCCGCTGCCACGTCGCAGGACGCGATGATGGCGTACTGCGGCGAGGTGGAGGTATGCATCAGGTAGGCTTCGTTGAACACATTGCGGTCCAGCTTGCGCGACTCGGAGTCCTGCACCGTGATCTGCGAAGCCTGCGACAGGCCGGCCAGCAGCTTATGTGTCGAATGCGTCGCGAAGACCATGGCTTCTTTGCTGCGCGGCCGGCCTTCGCCGATGGCGTGCATGTCTTCATAGAATTCATGGAAGGATGCGTGCGGCAACCAGGCCTCGTCGAAATGCAGCGTATCGATTGCGGTGCCCAGTTTGTCCTTGATGATCTCCACGTTGTAGATCACGCCGTCGTAGGTGCTCTGCGTCAGCGTCAGGATGCGCGGACGCTTGTTCTTTGCCTTGCTCGCGAAGGGGTTCGCATCGATCTTGCGCTGGATGTTTTCCGGCTCAAATTCCTCCAGGGGAATCGGCCCAATGATGCCCAGGTGATTGCGCGTGGGGCGCAAGAAGACCGGAATCGCGCCCGTCATGGTGATGGCGTGCAGGATGGACTTGTGGCAGTTGCGATCCACCACCACCACGTCGTCGTTGGCCACATTGGCATGCCACACGATTTTGTTCGACGTCGACGTACCGTTGGTCACGAAAAAGCAGTGGTCCGCATGAAAGATGCGTGCCGCATTGACTTCGGATTCAGCAACCGGTCCGGTATGGTCGAGCAGCTGGCCCAGTTCGTCGACGGCGTTGCAGACGTCCGCCCGCAGCATGTTCTCGCCGAAGAACTGATGGAACATCTGGCCCACCGGACTCTTCAGGAAGGCGACGCCGCCCGAGTGCCCAGGGCAGTGCCAGGAATAGGAGCCATCGGCTGCATAGTTCAGCAGCGCCCGGAAGAAAGGAGGTGCCAGACTGTCGAGATAGGCCCGGGCTTCACGGATGATGTGCCGCGCAACGAATTCCGGCGTGTCCTCGAACATATGGATGAAGCCGTGCAGCTCGCGCAGAATGTCGTTCGGAATATGCTGCGAGGTGCGCGTTTCGCCATAGAGATAGATGGGGATCTCGGCATTGCGAAAGCGCAGTTCGCCAATGAAACTGCGCAGATTCTTGATTGCCTTGGCGACGTCCTCCGGAGAATCGACGTCGAATTCCTCGTCGTCGATCGAAAGGATGAATGCGCTGGCGCGGCTTTGCTGCTGCGCAAAGGAGCTCAGGTCGCCGTAACTGGTGACGCCGAGTACTTCCACGCCTTCCGCCTCGATGGCGGCGGCCAGTGCCCGGATACCGAAACCGGACGCGTTCTCGGAACGGTAGTCTTCATCGATGATGACGATGGGAAATCGAAACTTCATGCCATGGCTCCCGCTATGTGCGTGGCAGGGTGACGCCGAGCTGCCCCTGGTACTTGCCGCCGCGATCACGGTACGAAGTCTCACAGACTTCGTCGCTCTCGAAGAACAGCATCTGGGCGCAGCCCTCGCCGGCGTAGATCTTGGCCGGCAAGGGGGTCGTATTCGAAAATTCAAGCGTGACATGCCCTTCCCACTCGGGCTCAAGGGGCGTCACGTTGACGATGATCCCGCAACGGGCATAGGTGCTCTTGCCCAGACAGACGGTCAGTACGCTGCGCGGAATACGGAAATACTCCACCGTCCTGGCCAGGGCAAAGGAATTCGGCGGAATGATGCACACATCGCCGACGAAATCCACGAAGGACTTTTCATCGAAGGCCTTGGGATCGACGATGGTGGAATTGATGTTGGTGAAAATCTTGAACTCGCGCGCGCAGCGCACGTCGTAACCGTAGCTGCTCGTGCCATAGCTGACGATGCGTTTCCCATCGATGGAGCGCACCTGGCCGGGCTCGAAAGGTTCAATCATGCCGTCGGCGGCTGCGCGCCTGATCCAACGGTCGCTCTTTATGCTCATGGCCTCAACCTGGTTAAATGGCGCGTATTTTAGCCCTATCGCCTTTCGGGACTGTGTCATTGCTACGACTGGCGCTGCTAGTCGCGCGAAAACCATCGGTAGACGAGCGCCAGGCCGTTGATGGTTCCCACGCTGGCTTCCGCGGTGAGCCCGCGCGCCAGCCGATAGCTTGCGCGAGCCACCGTTCCGGTGTCCGAAAGCGCCTGCCGGATGCTGAGCGTCACACCGGACGTCAGCCGCTTGCTCACATTGACGAAACGCCGCTCGATGTCGCTGGTGCCGGTATCCAGACCGCTGACCACGCTTTCCGCTGGCAGGACGCTGGCCACGCTCCCGATTTCGCCCGAGCGCATGCTGACCTCGTCGATCCCAAAGCGCCGGTAGAACGGCTCGCCGTCGCTCAAAAAGGACGTGCCCACGGAGAACAGCAGCGCCATATCGCCCCCTGATTCGTTGGGTCCGTGGCCAAGAAGCAGCCAGGACAGTTTCTCGATCTCGCTCACGGCCGGGTACGACACGAGCTCGATACGAGGTTTGCGCGCCGTGCCCGCCACGCGTACACCGGCCTCGACGGCAAGTCCCGTGCGCAGCGCCTCAATGTCGAGAATGGGGCGGGTGATGTCCCCCTGAAAGGTGATGGCGCCGCGGCGCAATTGCAGGCGTTGTCCATAGGCCTCGATGGCGCCGCCGCGGGTGCGCAGCGCTCCCATACCCGTGAGCTTGCCCTCTCTCATGACAACACGCATGTCCCCGACCAGACCGGAATTCAGCCCATAACCGGTCAGGTAAAAGCGCGGCCCCAGATCAACGGTGAGATCGAGCGAGACGCCCAGCGGCACGCTGGCTTCCTTTTCTTCGCCGGGGCGGATCACGACCACATCGCTGTCCACGGTCGGGATGCCGCCCAGCATGTCCAGGTCGAACCACCCCGCGTCCGCCGTCAGCTTGCCGGTAATGTCGACATTCGGAAGTTCGGCGGCCAGCCGGACGTTGCCCGTCATCATGGCATAACGGTCGGCTCTCTGCAGAATGGGGAAGCGGTACAGCACTGCGTCGATGACGCCGCGGGACTCGAACAGATTCCAGTCGCCCGTCACCACTAGAGACCCGCCTTTGGCGTCCGGATTGGTGTTGACCCACTCCGCGGTGCGCCATTCTTTAGGCTCGGCGCGCAGGCGGGCCGGGAATTCCAGCCGGTCCAGGACCAGGCTGTCGCCCTCCAGGTGGGCCTGCAAGGTGCCGTCAAGCAAGCGTACCCCCTGGTCAATCATGACCACACGCAGGTCGGTGCCCTGTATCGTGCCGGCACTGGCCCAGCTGCCGTCGGGGCGGCTGTCCATCTTCAGGCTGGCTTGAACGGCGCCACCGATATCCAGGGCGTCCCCCAGGAAGATGCTGGTCCAGCCCAGGTCGGACATCGAGGCATCCAACGTGACTGTCTTCGCATCGGACGGATTCAGCGTAATGCCGCCTGCCGGCGTGGCGTGGACCAGCGTCGTGGCGTTGGCGGCAATGCTGCCCATCCGCCCGGACGCCACCTTCAGGTCGGCGTTCAGCCGGCTGGTGGAGGCGTTCGTCCGTGCCAGTGTGAGGTCCAGCTGCAGTTCCTTCAAGTCCAGGGGAAAGGGCGTGGGGCCGGGGACGAGGATATCGCCGGACAGCCGCCGCAATTGCGCTTTACCTTGAAGCGCACCGTCGAACTGCAGGTTCCAGTCGAGGCCAAACGCCATTTCCCAATCATCGGCGGGACGCGCGCCACGCACTTTCACGCCGCCCCGCTCCTCTTGGCGAAGGGCTTCAATATCGAAGTCCACGCCAATCTGCTCGAGCACCTGAGGCGACACCACGAAGCGTTCGATGCTGCCGCCGGTCTCCCAGCGGCCGGCGCCCCCGCGCGACGAGGTATGCCGCAGATCGACCATGGGGCGTCCATTCACGTTCAAGCTGATCTGGGTGGGCCCGGCGGCCCACTGCCATTCCGGCGCGACCGCCCCTGGCAGGAAGGAAAGCTCAAGAGGAGCGCCAAGCGCCACGCCCAAATGCGCATGATCGACCTTCAGGGATTCGATTTGCCCCCGCCAACCTTGCGGAGTGCCTCCCCAGCCTCCCCGTGCTTTCAGGGCCATGGCAATCGGCGCCGTGCCCAATTGGTCGCGGGTGGCGTTATCCGGGACATACCGGCCCTGGACGTCCACCATGTGCTTTGCCACGCCGCCGTCCACCGCGCCCTGCAGCGTCAGGCCGCCCGGCACACCCGGCCAGAAATCCGCCAGCCGCGGCGCCTGGACATCGAGCTGTAGGTGGCTGTCAGCGGCACCTATGCCGCCCTCACTTCGGATATGGTTCTTGCCGAGCGAGAGGTCCAGGTCCAGTTTCTGCAGCGCCACATCCAGCCAGAAAGGCGCCGGGGTCACGGGAGCCGCAGCGGATACGCCAGGCGCTGCGCCCGCCGGGCCGTTAGCCTCTGCCGAAACGTCGAGGGTGGACGTCGCCATGGCTGCAGGCATCTGCGGCAGATTCGCGATCACGGTCGCCTGACCCGAAAGCGGCTGCTCGTTCCACACCGACCCTTCATGAAACTGCAGCGCGAGGTCCACGCCGCGCACGGCCTGGGTCTGGTCCAGCTGCAAGCGGAAGCGGCTATCGAAGCTCAGCACGGCGGGTGGAATGGCTCCTGCGGCGAGCTGGCCCGCATCCAGCCCTTCGGCGCTCAGCTCACCCGCCAGCACATCGCCGCCTTCCCATCCGGCATGGCCCTTCAGCGACGACCCATCGGGAAGAGCCAGAGCGATGTCCGCCTCGCGTAGCGGCATGCCGTCAAGGGGCGCCAGATCAGCATGGGCTTCCAGCACCATGCCCTGGCCACTGCCTTCCAGAGCGAGCGAAACGGCTTCCAGTGATCCCCCGGCCCGCGCATTCATCTCCAGAGGGCAAGATGAGTTCTGCACCCCTGCCAGTAACGGGTCAATACCGGCCGGCGCGTCGGACTTCACCGGCAATGTGGGCAGCATCTGATGAAAACAGATGGGCGAGCCCGGGCGCAGGCCGTTCAGAGCAAGGTCCAGGTCAACGTTCCCCGGCCAGGGGTGATGCAAAGCGGTGAGAAGGGCTTCGCCCTCGAGTTGAGCTTCCAGACTGTCGGTCGCGACGGAAAGCCCGCGCAGCCATAGCTGGCCCCGGTCGGCATCCAATGTCAAAGCCGCCCCGAAATCCTGGACAGTCATCGGCAAGGGCTTGCCGTTCTGTGTCAGGATCAACTCACCGACGGATAGGTCGTCCACCCGTACAGCGACCGGCAGCTCCGGCATGGAAAACGGCTCGCCCGGCGGGTCGTCCGGAGCGGCTTCCTGCGTAGTGAGATCGACCCAGACCGTGTCCGCACGCAGGGAATACACATGCAGCCGCCGATCGAGCAAGCTGCCCCAGTCGCTACGCAACTCAAGGTTTTCCAGGCGCACGGCCGCCCCCGGAAAGGCCAGAGAGACGTCGGCCACCTGCAAGCCGTTCCAGACGCTGCCCTCAATGCCCGTGACCTGGCCGTCGAAAGCCCCCACGGCGGTGTTCAAGGCCCAGCGCGTGCCCTGGACGGTAACCAGGACCCACATGAGGAAGGCCGCCAACACAAAGATCAGCAGGACAATCACAGGGCCCATGACCATGGTGAAACGGCCCAACCAGCGAAACAGGCGCATCAGAAAGCGATACCCAGTGAGAAATGGAGCCGCAGACGGCGGTCCTTCTGGCCCCACGCAAGGTCAACATAGAATGGGCCCGCGGGCGTCACGAAGGCGGCACCCAAGCCATAGCCAAGGTGCAGGTCCATGGCGCCGAAGGATTCGGCGGCATCCCCTGCGTCGATAAAGGCGCTCATACCCAACTGTTCGGTGAAGTAATGAATGTACTCGATGCTCGCGACAGCCATGGCGGGCGCGCCGTACGTGGCATCACCGCGCCGAATCCCGATGCTGTCGTATTTGTAACCCCGTACCGAGCGCGCCCCGCCGATGCGGTAGCCAAAATCCTGCGGCAGGCGCTCCGTTTGGGCCCACACCTTGCCCACCTGGCCCCGTATGGTCAGCACGTCGCGAGCGCTCACCGTCCACCACTGCTGGCCCCGTATGCTGGCGCGGTAGAAGGGTTCGCCTTTATCGAGCGTGATGCCCGCGCCCAGGCCCAGATCGATGAGATTGCCTTCGCGCGGGTCGTATTTGGCGTCGACATCGCGCCGTAACCATTGCCAGGTACCCACCAGCGTCGGCACTTCGAAATCATCCGCGCCGTCAATTCTGGTTCGGTCCCAGGCCGCCACCAGGCCCCATTGCGTTTCAAACTCGACCCGGCTATTGCCCGCCGCCTTACGCTCCTGTCTCCGTTTCCAGCCGAGTCCGTAGCGGGTATTGTCCACGCCTTCGATATCGGAATGATCGTAAAGCACGCCCACGCTGTCCTGATATCCCTTTAGCGTAGGGGGTAGGTGGACGTCGAAATATGCACGCTGGCGATGCCTGTTCACTCCGGCTCCCGCCTCTACCGAGACGGGCAGGCCCGCCACGATATTCTGCTCGAACAGCGCCTCGACCCCCACGCCGTGATCGCTGTCCACACTGAGCGAAGACGTGAAGCGGCGTGCGGGGGATTCCGACACCTGCACACGCACCGGCAGTTCCACTTCGCCGTTGGGCAGTTCCTTGCGATCGGACGCTTCAGCATCCAGCGTGACGAAGGCCCCCCGGAAAAAACGAGTGGACTGCAGCGCCTGTTGCCAATCGTCCAGACGGTCCTGGTCATAGGGATCGCCCTCGGCATAGCGCACATAACGGTCGATCAGACTGGCCGGCACGCGACGCAGGCCGATCACCTTGAGCGGCCCCATGCGCACGCGCGGACCGCTGTCGATCTCTACGGTGAGATCAGCCTTGGCCGCTTCGGCGTCGACTGTCGCTTGTGAATGGCTGATCCGCGCGAAATAGAAGTCGCGAGTATTGATTTCGTCGAGCAGCGTCGTCTTGGCGTCGCTCCACTCGTTGTTGATGAAAATCTCGCCCGTCGTGAGGGGCCAGGCGTCCTGCGCCTGTGCTCGGCGTCCTTGAAACTCGGCCGTGGCGACCTGCCCTTCGAAGCGCAGATCGACATCGCGTACATCCGTGCGGGCACCCGGCTCGATGATGATGTCCCAGGTCTCACCGGCGTAGTCCTGCCCCACTTCCAGCGTCACCACGGGGGAAAAATATCCCTGAGTTTCGAGGGCTGAGACCGTTGCATCATGCGCCCGTCTGCGCAAACGTTCGACTTCGCCGCCGTCCTGATCTTCAGCAAGCCGTGTAATGGCTTCGACCGCGCCATTGATGGACACCAGAGCGGCGGGCGGCACACCGCCCGGGTCGATCACGACCTCGGGGCGTGAGTCCGCCGATGCCGCGCCGGACATGCCCAGAAAAGCCAGCAAGCATACGACGCGGCGCCGCATCAATCAGACCTTGCGAGCGACCACGGAGGGCGTGAACGCAGCCTGGTCGGCGGGTAGGACGGCGACATTGGCCGCCAGGGCCCGTGCAATGGCGTGATAGGCTCTGGCCGCGTCGCCTTCCGGCTCCGCAACGACGGTCGGGCGCCCCGAGTCGGTCTGACTGCGGATGCTCATTTTCAAGGGCAATGCGCCCAGCCATGGCACGTGATATTGCGCCGCCATCTCGCGACCGCCATGCTCTCCAAAGATGGGTTCCGCGTGCCCGCAGTTCGAACATACGTGCACTGACATATTCTCGATGATGCCCAGCACGGGCACATTCACCTTCTGGAACATGCGCAGGCCGCGACGGGCGTCGGCCAGGGCGAGATCCTGCGGCGTGGTGACGATGACGGCGCCCGCCAAGGGCACTTTCTGTGACAGTGTCAGTGCAATGTCTCCGGTGCCCGGCGGCATGTCGATGATCAGATAGTCGAGATCATCCCATTGGGTTTGTGTCAGCAATTGCGTCAGCGCCTGCGTGACCATGGGCCCGCGCCAGATCGCAGGTGCGTCGTCGTCGATAAGAAAGCCGATGGAGTTCGCCTGGATACCATGCCCGATGACAGGCCCCATCATCTTGTTTTCCAGATTGGCGGGCTTCTGGGAAACCCCCAGCATGATGGGTACGCTCGGGCCATAGATGTCGGCGTCCAGCAGCCCCACCCGCGCACCCTGACGAGACAGGGCCAGCGCGAGATTGACCGACGTCGTGCTCTTGCCCACCCCGCCCTTGCCGGACGCGACGGCGATGATGTTGCGCACATTGGGAAGCGGACGCAGGCCCGTTTGCACTGCGTGGCTTGCGATACGCCCGACCAGGCGAATGTCGCCAGGCTGCATGCCTGCTTCCCGCAGCGCCGTTTCAATCCGTTTCACCAACTCGGGATCGCCATTGTCTACCGGGTAGCCCAGCGGTACAGTTAACGAAACGCGCTCGCCTTCCATGCGTATGTCGCCGGCCTGAAGCTTTACGCCCAGGGTCTTGCGGGTATTGGGATCCAGCACCCCTTGCAGGGCGGCGGCGACTCGATCAGGGTTCACACTCATAGGACACTTCCAGTTCTGAACGTGATCAAGAATACCGGATCGGGGGAACTTTTATCCCACGAGGGTTTCTCAATCGATACGATGAATACATTTAATCAGATTATCCGCGGCATCCTGTTTTTCGTCCTGGCCATCTTCGGCATGATCGCAGCCGCCATTTTCATGGTCTCGACGGCCATCGCCGTCGCCCTGCTATACGTGGTGGCACGCGTCAAGGGCCGTCCGTTCGGGGTCAGGGCATACTGGGAAGAGCGCCGCCGCCCGTACCAGGCCCGACCCTCCTTCCGTCCCAAAGATGTCACCGACATCGAAATGCGCGAAATCCCATAGATCAGGGTTGTAACGGACGCAAACCAGAATTCACGGACCGTCACACTATAAGCGCGGCGGTCTTTGCAGGCACGCGTATCCGCAGAGTGATCCCGGGTATGGCGCCCGTTTTCGCCGGGTTGGCTAAAATCGCCCTTTTGATCTTTCTTCCAACCCGACATGCCACGCACCTTATTCGTCACCACTGCCCTGCCCTACGCCAATGGCTCCTTTCATATCGGCCACATCATGGAATATATCCAGGCGGATATCTGGGTGCGCTCCATGCGGATGGCGGGCCATACGGTGCACTTTGTCGGGGCCGATGACGCACACGGCGCGCCCATCATGCTCAAGGCGGAATCCGAAGGCATCACGCCCCAGGCGCTGGTGGCCCGCTACGCTGCGGAGCGCCCGCAATACTTGAACGGATTCCATGTGGCCTTTGACCACTGGCATTCCACCGATTCGCCCGAGAACGTTGAACTCTCGCAGGAGATCTACCGCCGCCTGAAGGCGGCCGGCTTCATCTACAGCAAAAGCATCGAGCAGTTCTATGACCCGGTCAAGGGCATGTTCCTGCCTGATCGATACATCAAGGGCGAATGCCCGCACTGCCACGCCAAAGACCAATACGGTGACGCCTGCGAGGCCTGCAGCACGGTGTATTCGCCCACCGAATTGATCGAACCGTATTCGACGCTCACCCGCGCCAAGCCGGTGCTGCGCAGTTCAGAGCATTTCTTCTTCCGTCTGTCCGACCCGCGCTGCGTCGAGTTCCTGCGCGACTGGGTCACGGGAAGCAATGCCAATGGCGACAAGCGCCTGCAGCCAGAAGTCCTCGCCAAGACTCGCGAGTGGCTGGGCAGCGGCACCGATCAGGAGGCCAACCTCGCTGACTGGGACATTTCGCGGGACGAGCCTTATTTCGGCATCCCTATCCCTGATGCGCCGGGCAAGTATTTCTACGTCTGGCTGGACGCGCCCGTAGGCTACCTGGCATCGCTCAAGGCCTATTGCGAAAAATCCGGGCTGGATTTCTACGCTCTGCTCGATCCCAAGAGCAATACCGAGCAGGTGCACTTCATCGGCAAGGACATCGTCTACTTCCACGCGCTGTTCTGGCCCGCCATGCTGAAGTTCGCCGACCTGAAAACGCCGGACGCGCTGAACGTTCACGGCTTCATCACGGTCAGCGGCGAAAAAATGTCCAAGAGCCGCGGCACCGGCATTTCGCCGCTGCGCTATCTGGAAATCGGCATGAACGCCGAATGGATGCGCTACTACATCGCCGCCAAGCTGAATTCCCATGTCGAAGACCTGGATTTCAATCCCGATGATTTCGTCGCCCGGGTCAACAGCGACCTGGTGGGCAAGTATGTCAACATCGCCAGCCGCGCTGCCAACTTCATCAGCAAGTTCTTCGACGGCAAGCTGGCCTATCAAGGCGACACCAGCGCCATGCAAAACGAGCTCGCCGAGGTCGCTGCGCAGGTGTGCTCGGACCTGGAGCTTCGCGAGTACGGCCGCGCCATCCGCCGCATCATGGCCCAGGCGGATCTCATCAACCAGGCTTTCGACGCCGCACAGCCCTGGGTGTTGGCCAAAGGCATCCACACTGCCGACGACGCCACGCGCGCCCAACTGCAGGATATCTGTTCACGCGCCCTGGCCGGCTTCAAGGCGCTGTCGGTCATGCTGGCTCCCGTGCTGCCCACGCTTACGCGCCGGGTCGCCACAGAGCTGTTCGGCGAAGCGCGTGATTTTCAGTGGGCCGACGCCTCCGTCCTGCCCATCGCCGTCGCTCCGTTCAAGCACCTGATGCAACGCGTCGAAGCCGCCATGCTCGACGCCCTGTTCGAGCCGCCCGCTGCTCCGCCCGTAACACCCGGCGGCGAAGCCATCGCGGACACCATCGACATCAAGGACTTCGGCAAGATCGACCTGCGCATCGCGCGCATCGTAGCCGCCGAAACGGTAGAAGGCTCCGACAAGCTGCTGCGTCTGACGGTCGACATCGGCGAAGGGCGGCACCGACAGATCTTCTCGGGCATCAAGGCCAGCTATCAGCCCGCCGAGCTGGTCGACAAGCTGACGGTGGTCGTGGCGAACCTTGCCCCGCGCAAGATGCGCTTCGGCGTGTCCGAAGGCATGGTGCTGGCCGCCAGCCACGCCGACGACAAGACCGACGCCGGCATCTACGTGCTGCACCCCTGGCCGGGCGCCCAGCCCGGCATGCGCATCAGCTAGTCCGACGTGCCGCACATGCCCGACGGCCTGCCGCTGCAGGGAGACCACGGGCCCGGCGAACATGAGCGCCGGGCGGCGGGCTTTCGCAGCACCCTGGTCAGCGTGGCCGTCAACACTGCGCTGTCCGTCGCCCAGTTCATCATCGGCATTCTGGCGCATTCGAGCGCCTTGGTCGCCGATGCCGTCCATTCCCTTTCCGACCTACTATCTGACTTCATCGTACTGGTCGCCAACAAGCACAGTTCAAAGGCGCCGGACGACGACCATCCTTACGGCCACCATCGATTCGAGACGGCGGCCTCGCTCGCCATCGGCGTATTGCTGATCGTGGTGGGCCTCAGCATGCTGTGGTCGGGCTACCCCAAGCTCACCGCGAACGAGCCCTTGCCGCCCGTCCATCAGCTGGCGCTGATCGCTGCGGCCGTAACCCTCGTTGCCAAGGAACTGCTATTCCGTTACCTGCTGCGGGTGGGGCAGCGCGTGCGCTCGACCATGCTGGTGGCCAATGCCTGGCATGCCCGCTCCGATGCGGCATCATCGCTGGTGGTGGCGGTGGGCATCGGGGCCAGCCTGTCGGGCTTTCCTCTGGCAGACCCGCTGGCTGCGATGGTGGTGGGCCTGATGATCGCGCGCATGGGGTGGCGCTTTTCCTTCGACGCATTCAACGATCTGATGGACCGCAGTGTCGATGAAGAGACCGAGGCCCGCATACGCGGCCACCTGCTCGGCACCCCGGGCTTGCTGGGCATCCACGGGCTCAAGACGCGCAAGATGGGCGACATGATCTGGGTCGAGGTGGATCTCGAAATGGACGGCCGCCTGAGCATTCAGGAAGGCCATGAGATTGCGACTGAAGCCCGACGGCGCGTGATGCAGCACGAAGATGTGCTCGACGTGATGACGCACTTCGACCCGGTCATCGCCCGGCCTGAGCCTCATCGTTCCCCAGCCGAAAAACCGCCCGGCGTTCTTCCGAAGAACTGACGAAAGGAAGCGATGAACGAGGACGTCGACGCGTAGCCGCAGGCCAGGCCGACGTCCGTCACGCTGTCGCCCCGTTCCAGCAGCGGCAAGGACTGCAGCATGCGCGCACGCACGCGCCACTGCCTCAGATTCATGCCGGTGTGTTGTGCGAAGCGCCGCTCCAGCGTGCGGGCCGAGATGCCCGAGACTGTGCTCCAGTCGGCCAGCCGCAAGGGCCGCTGTGGCGCCGCCAGCATCGCTGAACAAATGGCGATCAGCTCGGGTTCAGCAGGCCACGGTAAAGAGAAAGCTTCGCGCGGCGCGGTCTGGACGAGGTCCAGCATCACCTGCACCAGGCGGCCTTCGGCGCCGCCTTCATCGTATTGGGCTGGCAAGCTGGAGAAATGGCGGATCATCTCCCGCAGCAGGCCGGATACCGCCAGCACCTGGCAGGCGCCGCCTGTCACGGGAAGGGCGGACTTCTCAATATACAGGCTGCGCATCTCGGTGCCGGCCGAATTGACGACGGTGTGTTGCAAACCCGGCGGCACCAGAATCGCCCACTGCGGGGGCGCCAGGAAGAGCCCGCCGGCCGTACGAATCTGCAGCACGCCGCGGCTGGCATAGGACAGCTGCACCCATGAATGGCTATGCGGCCGCGTCTCGCGCCGATGCCGAATGTTTTCCACCCGCGCGTAGACCGGGCGCGGCAACGACGCCAGAGCGGGTACGGCACGGCGTGGAATGGCGCGGCGTGGATTTGTCGTTTCAGCGATATTCATGGACGACATGTCGTTAGCACGAAAGAATCCAGCATACTAGAGTGTCGCCTTCTTCTTCTACTTGATGCACTCCCATGAAGCGGCCCCGCTTTCTTCCCGATACTTTCACCCTCATCATCGTTGGGCTCGTCGTACTGGCCAGCGTTCTGCCAGTCCAGGGCGACGCCGCCTTTGCGGCCGACCTGCTGACCAATCTCGCGATCGCCCTGCTTTTTTTCCTGCACGGTGCGAAGCTTCCCACCCGCGTCGTGCTTGCCGGCCTGGCACACTGGCGCCTGCATGGACTGGTATTCGCCTGCACTTTTCTGCTCTTCCCCGCCGCCGGGCTGGCCTTGCGTCCCGTCCTGGAGCCCGCAATCGGTGCCGAGCTGTATAAGGGGATGCTCTTCCTGTGTGCATTGCCCGCCACCGTCCAGTCAGCCATCGCGTTCACTTCGCTGGCGCGCGGCAATGTACCGGCCGCCATCTGCTCCGCCGCCACATCCAGCCTGCTCGGTATCTTCATCACGCCCGTTCTGGTCCTTCTGATGCTGGGTGCCGCCGTCCAAAGCATGCCATTGGGCGAGGCCATCGGAAAAATCACTCTGCAATTGCTCGTGCCCTTCCTGGCCGGTCAGCTGATGCGCCGCTGGATAGGCGGTTGGGTGGACAAGAATAAGGCTTGGCTCAAGTACGTGGACCAGTCCTCCATCTACCTGGTGATCTACACGGCGTTCAGCCGGGCGGTGGTGGAAGGCATATGGAGCCGGCTCCCGGTCTGGCAACTGATCACGCTGACCGTCGCCTGCTGCATCCTGCTGGCATTGATCATGGTCGTGGTCAACCTGGTTGCGAAGCGCCTGAACTTCAGCCTGGAGGATCGCATTACCATTCTCTTTGCCGGCTCGAAAAAAAGCCTCGCGTCGGGCGTACCCATGGCGCAAGTCATGTTCAGCGGCGCGAGCATGGGCACCTTGCTGCTGCCCTTGATGATTTTTCACCAAATACAGTTGATGGTCTGCGCGGTGCTCGCCAAGCGATATGGAAAAAGGCCCGAAGCGGCGTCTGAAACCGACGCGGCGCCTGCCATCCCTGGCGCCGCAGTGTCCGGCGGGGCGTCTCAATAAAAACACCGTCCGAACAAATAACATCTGGTCCGAATACACGATATCTGGAGCGAACCATGACAAGCTTTACCACCCGGCCTGAAATCACCGGTACTTTCGGCGTCGCCTCATCCACTCACTGGCTGGCGTCACAGACCGCCATGAGCGTGCTTGAACGCGGCGGCAATGCCTTCGATGCTGCTGCCGCGGCCGGTTTCGTCCTGCAAGTGGTGGAACCCCATCTGAACGGCGCGGGCGGTGAAGTGCCCATCGTCCTGTGGAGTGAGAAGGAAAAGAAGACACGCGTGGTATGCGGGCAGGGGCCTGCTCCGGCTGAAGCGACAGTCGACGCCTTCCGCCGGCTTGGCCTGGAGCAGGTGCCTGGCATCGGCCTGCTGCCCGCCACGGTACCGGGTGCATTTGGCGGTTGGCTGACCATGCTGCGCGACTACGGCACCTGGCCGCTCGCCGATGTCCTGGCGCCCGCCATTGAGTACGCCCGCAATGGCTTCCCGCTGATCGCCCGCGGTGTGCAGGCCATCTATGCCGTGCAGGACCTCTTCCGCGAACACTGGCAAAGTTCGGCCGACGTTTGGCTGCCCAACGGGAGCGTGCCCAAGCCCGGCGCGCTCTTCCGCCTGCCCGGTCTGGCCAATACCTACGAGCGCGTGCTGCGCACGGCGCAAGCCGAAGGCCATAGCCGCACGGAAGTCATCGACGCCGCGCTGCGCTGCTGGTATCAGGGCTTCGTCGCCCGCGAGATCGACGCCTACTACCGGACCGAAAAAGTGCGCGACAGTACCGGCGAATCGCACAGCGGCTTGCTCCGCTACGAGGACATGGCCGCCTGGAGCGCCGGCATCGAAGAACCGCTGACCATGGACTTCGGGCGATATACCGTGGCGAAGTGCGGCTTCTGGAGCCAGGGCCCCGTTCTGCTGCAGCAATTGGGCATGCTGCGTCATGCCGGCCTGGAGAATCACGCTCCCCATACGGCGGGTTTCGTCCACCGCATCACGGAAGCCGCCAAACTTGCCATGGCCGATCGCCTGGCATGGTACGGCGACGCGCCCGGCGCCGACCGCGAAGCCCAGCAAGCCCTGCTGTCCGACGACTATCTGCGCGCCCGCTGGAGTCGGGCGATCGACCCGGCGTGTGCCACCTTCGTTCCAGGCCGGCCACTCGGTCGTGAGCCGCGGCTGCCCGACCAGAGCGTATGCGAGCGCACGCTGCGCACCGCCGATGCCCGCTTTGGCATCGGTGAACCCACTTTTGCCGCATTGCCGCCCGTCGAAGAGTGGGCCGAACGGGAGATCTTCGTCGGCGACACCTGCCACATCGATGTGATCGACCGCGACGGCAATATGGTGTCAGCCACGCCGTCCGGCGGCTGGCTGTCATCCAGCCCCGCCATACCGGCGCTGGGCTTCGCCATCAGCACGCGACTGCAGATGACCTGGATGGACGAAGGCCTGCCCAACACCGTGACGCCCGGGGTGCGGCCCTGCACCACGCTGTCGCCTTCGCTGGCGCTGCGCGACGGCGAACCCTACATGGTGTTCGGCACGCCTGGCGGCGACCAGCAAGACCAATGGTCGACCGCCTTTTTCCTGCGCCATGCCGTGCATGGCATGAATCTGCAAGAAGCCATTGACGCACCGGCCTGGCACGTGGACCATTTTCCGGCATCGTTCTGGCCACGCAAGACCACGCTCAACCGTATCTCTCTGGAATCGCGCTTCCCGCAGGAAACGATAGAAGCCCTGAAAGCGGCCGGCCACGAGATCAAGGTCGGCGAGCCATGGTCGGAAAGCCGCATGGCAGCCTGCTCGCGCAGCACGGATCCGGAAGGCCGGATGATCCTGCGCGCCGGTGCCAACCCCCGCGGCATGCAAGGTTACGCAGTCGGCCGCTGATGCTTTGCATCGAGCCAAAGAATCCAGACAAACGAGTACACCGCAATGAATAGCACACTACGCCGCATCATCCCTTCCCTGGCCATCGTGGCCTCGTGCCTGGCCGCACCCGTGCAGGCCGAGTATCCGGAACGTCCAATCACCATGGTGGTGCCATGGGCCGCCGGCGGATCAACCGACATCCTGGCACGGGCCCTTGCCGAAAAGCTCACGCAAGAGCTCGGCCAGCCGGTCGTTGTCGAAAACCGCGCGGGGGCGTCCGGCAACATCGGCACCAACGTGGTCGCCCGGGCCAAGCCCGATGGCCACACCCTGCTGGTCGGTTCGATGAGCACCCACGCCATGAACCCGTATCTCATGCCCAGCATGCCGTTCGAAGGCGTGGACGATTTCACGTCCATCGCGCTGCTCGCGAACGTGATCAACACGGTCGTCGTTCATCCGACGCTGCCCGTGCACAATATTCCCGAACTGATCGCACATGCCAAGGCCAATCCGGGGAAACTGAACTACGCCAGCGCGGGCGTGGGCTCCACCAATCACCTGAGCGCCGTACTGTTTGAGAAGGCGGCCGGGATTGAGATGGTCCACGTGCCTTACAAGGGCGGCGCACCGGCGGTGGTCGACACCGTCGCCAACCAGACTCAGGTCCTGTTTTCTGCGGGAACCCAGACTCTGCCTCACGTGCAGAGCGGCAAGCTGCGCCTGCTGGCGGTCACTGAGCCGGCGCGCTCAAAGCTGTTGCCCGATGTTCCCGCAGTGGGTGAAACCCTGCCCGATTACCAGCTGGCCGTGTGGTATGGTCTTTTCGGCCCGGCCGGCATGCCTGATGATCTGGTGCAGCGCCTCAATCGCATCACCAATGAGGCTATGTCGTCGCCCGAGGTACGCGCCCGCATGGAAGGCATGGGCGTGGAAGTGATCACCGAGACACCCGAACGATTCGAAGAAGTACTGAAGACTGACGCCGATTATTATGGGAAGATCATCCGCGAGCTCGGAATCGTCTATGAATAAAACGGAGTAGAACCTGCAAATGAAAGCCGCCTGGTACAGTCGCAACGGCGACGCACACGACGTCATCACGGTCGGTGAGCAGCCCACCCCGCGACCGGAAGCCGGGCAAGTGCGGGTGCGCCTGGCCACTTCCGGCGTCAATCCGTCAGACGTCAAGTCCCGGCAGCACCGGCCTGTACCCAACGGCCTTTGCGTTCCGCACAGCGACGGGGCCGGCATCATCGATGCCGTGGGCGCCGGGGTTGATCAGGCGCTCGTGGGTCGGCGCGTATGGGTGTGGAACGGTCAGTGGCAACGGGCCTTGGGCACCTGCGCAGAATATATCGTCGTTCCGCAATCCCAGGCTGTGCCATTGCCCGACACGACCGACTATGCCGCTGGTGCCTGCCTGGGCATTCCGGCGCTCACAGCGTGCCGGGCAGTGCAACTGCTGGGCGACATCCA
>JAEWFK010000144.1 GCA_023388835.1 Pseudomonadota bacterium
GAACTGTTGCTGCGTCGTCGTCTTGCGAGCGTAGCGTTCCATGTGCAGGTTGATGGCCTGCACCAGGGGCCGCAGCTCGCGCGGAAGGGCGGTTTCCTCGATGGGCTGCAAATTTCCCGACGAGCGCCTGCGCAGTGTTTCGCTGGTGTCCCTGAGCGGGCGCAGAGCGAGTATCGTTCCGGCCGAGATGAGCAGAATGAAGATCACCAGGATGGCGACGTCCTTCACCACGGACTGCAACATGACGCGCCGGATGAAGTCGTCCCGGCCCGCCATGCTCTCACCGACCTGGATGATGACGCGGCTGCCCAGCGGAGCGGGCAGGCGGTCGGACGGGCCCAGTGCCATGGCGGCCAGCCTGAGCGGTTCGCCCATGTACTCGGCATAATAGAAGACAGGCTGGTTGTCTTCGAGCAATTGGTCTTGCGGTAAGGGAAGCTGCGTATAGCCGATCTCGGACAGGCCGTCCTCGCTCGCCACACGGAAGTATACGCGGCCGTGTGCGGCATGTTCCATGAACTCCAGCATATAGAAGGGCTGCTCCATCGCCAGGCCGCCGCTTTCCGTGTTCACGTTGGTTTCGATCGACCGCAGCGCACCGGACATTGCGCGGTCGAACGCGGCATTGACCTGTTCTTTCAGTTCTATGCTGGACACCCATAGAGACAGGCCCGATGCCAGGACGACGACCGGGATGAGCATCCACAGCAAGGTCGCGCGCAGGCTGTTCAGGATCATGGAGTCCCGGCTTCAATGCTCATCGCCGGATGCCTCTTCCAGGCAGTAGCCGATGCCCCGCAGCGTGGTGATCTGTACGTCCGAGGGCTGCAGCTTCTTGCGCAAACGATGGACGATCACTTCCACCGCTTCGATGTTGATGACCTCGTCGTCCCGGTCGGTCAGACGCTCGAGAATGAATTGCTTGTTCACCGGCTCGCCGCTGCGCTGGATCAGAATACGCAGGACTTCGCTTTCGCGCGGCGTCACTTGCAGCACGGCATCGTTGAGCGTGAAGCGCTTTCCCGACAGATCGTAGGCCAGCGGACCGCAGGCCAGGCGGGGCTTGTCCTTGCCGCGGCTGCGCCGGATGAGCGCCTGCAACCGTGCGGCCAGCTCCTCGATCTGGAAGGGTTTGGGAAGAAAATCATCGGCTCCGGACTCCAGCGTATCCACGCGGTCGGCCAGGGAGTCGCGCGCCGTAAGGATCAGGATGGGAGAGCGGTTGTCTTCAGAGCGCAGCCGGCTCAGCAGCGTGTGGCCGTCCATGCCAGGGATTCCCAGATCCAGGATCACCGCATCGAATTCTTCGATCTGCAGGCGGCGATAAGCGACCAGGCCGTCATTGGACCACTCGATCAGGAAGCCTTTCTTCTCCAGGCTGCGCGTGAGCCACAGTGCCAGGTCAGGCTCATCTTCGACCAGCAGAATCCGCATGGGCTCCTCTAGACGGGCATTCAGGGATAACGCAAAAGCGTAGCACGGGGAAGCTGTGCTTCAATAAGATCATCATGCGTAGAGGCACAAAACTCCTTCTCGTGGGCGCCTTCGTCCTCATTGCGGCTGCCGCGGGCTTGGGCTGGAGCGACGGGGCGTCCAGCGCCCGCCTCCTGCATGTCGAGCCCTCCGAGTTCGCGCCGGTCGTCGTCTTCGAGCAGTATGGCGAGCGCTGCATGAATTTCACCGAAATCGAAGGCGAAGGCCGTCAGACCTGCTTTCAGCTGAATGATCCGGACAAAATGGTGTTCGAGTACACGCGCATGATGACCAGCGCGCTATTCGTCAAGCCGAATCCCGAGTCGATTCTGATCATTGGCCTGGGGGGCGCCACCTTGCCCGTCGCCTTGCACAAGATTCTGCCGGAAGCCCGAATCGACACTGTCGAACTGGATCCCGCGGTCGTGCGGGTGGCGCAGACGTATTTCGGCTATGAAGCGGGGCCGCGTCAGCGCGTGTTCGTGGAAGACGGCCGTGCGTTCATCGAGCGGGCGCATCGCGAAGGAAGGCAATACGATATGGTGATGCTGGATGCCTTCGACGCCGACTATATCCCCGCTCATTTGCTGACCATCGAGTTTCTCCGGCATGTCCGCGCCATTCTCGCGCCCGAGGGTCTGGTGATCTCGAACTCCTTCGCTCAAAGCCGGATGTACGCGCGCGAGTCCGCGACCTATACGGCTGTCTTCGGCAAATACTTCAATCTGCGCGCGGGCATTGAAGGCAACCGCGTAATCATCGCATCGGTGCAGGCGCTCCCCGATGAGGCCGCCTTGAAGCGCAATGCCGAGGCATTGGCCGGTGCCTTGCAACCTTTCAATATCGATGTCGACGCCGCATTGGGGCGGTTCAGGCTGACAGACGGTCGATACGACGAAGCCGACGTGCTGCACGACCCAAGGTAGCGGTCCGTGGGCGGCGCTCCCAGCGTGATCAGCGCGTGATCAGCAGGTAGAGGCCCTGTGCCAGGTAGACCGAGCCGATCACCATGACCAGCACTTGAGTCCAGCGCCTGAATTGATGGTCGCTCAGCCGTTCAAGTACGAACTTGCTCAAGCTGGTCCCCACAATAGCCAGGCCCACAGCCAAGCCCAGTACCAGCGCTGGCACGGATTCGCCGCCGCCCATCGCATAGCCGAAATAGATGAGTTTCGCCAGATGCGCGGACGCCTGGCAGGCCGCCTTGGTCGCCACGATGGCGCGACGGTCCATTTCGGTGCGCACATAGAAAACGTCAAGCAAGGGACCCGACACGCCCGCAATGAACTGCATCGACGTATTGAGGAAGCCGCACAGCTCAGCGCCCCAGGGGCTCGTCGCCTGGGGCACGTACTGACGGGGAATGAGCACCACCAGGAACGGCACGATGCCCAGGGTGATGAGCACCAGAGCCCTGTCGGG
>JAEWFK010000146.1 GCA_023388835.1 Pseudomonadota bacterium
GCGCGGTGCAGGTGGGCGGGCCGCTAGGCGCCTATCTTGCAGAACCGCAGTGGGATATTCCCATGACCTACGAAGCCTATGCCGAAGCGTCGGCCATGATCGGTCATGGCGGGCTTGTCGCTTTCGATGATACGGTCGACATGCTACGGATGGCGCGCTACGCCATGGAGTTCTGCGCAATCGAGTCCTGCGGTAAATGTACGCCTTGTCGCATCGGCTCAGTGCGCGGCGTCGAGACACTGGAGAAGATCGCTGCGGGCGGCGCCCAGCATGAACACGCGATCGAGCTGCTACGTGACCTGTGCGACACCATGCTGGGCGGTTCGCTGTGCGCCCTGGGCGGCATGGCGCCTTATCCGGTCACGTCCGCCCTGGAACACTTCCCCGAAGACTTCGGCGTCGCTGCCTCCCGCGCCGCCGCGCCGGCCGCCTGAAAGGAAACATCATGCTGGAAACCGTCATTCAACGAGAACGCGACCTGGGAACCCCGCCGCGTACGGCGTCAACGTTGATCACGCTCACCATCGACGGGCGGGCGATCTCCGTTCCCGAAGGCACGTCGGTGATGCGTGCCGCCGCCGAAGCGGGCATCAACATTCCCAAACTTTGCGCCACCGACAGCCTCGAAGCCTTCGGCTCCTGTCGCTTGTGCCTGGTGCAGGTAGAAGGACGGCGCGGCTACCCGGCTTCCTGCACCACCCCTGTCGAAGAAGGCATGGCGGTGCATACCGAGACGCCCCGGCTGCACGAGTTGCGCCGAGGTGTGATGGAGCTCTACATTTCCGATCATCCGCTCGATTGCCTGACCTGTCCGGCGAACGGCGACTGCGAGCTCCAGGACATGGCCGGGGTAGTGGGCCTGCGCAACGTGCGCTATGGTCAGGGTGGGGCGAACCACTTGCACGAAGCGCCCGATGACTCCAACCCTTACTTTTCCTTCGATCCTTCGAAATGCATCGTCTGCAGTCGCTGCGTGCGCGCCTGTGAAGAAATTCAGGGCACTTTCGCGCTGACCGTCTCCGGCAAGGGGTTCGACTCGCGCGTGGCGGCGGGGCAGAGTGAGTCGTTTCTTGAAAGCGACTGCGTATCTTGTGGCGCCTGCGTGCAGGCCTGTCCTACTTCGTCGCTCCAGGAAAAGACCATCATCATGATGGGACAACCCGAGCATTCGGTCATCACCACCTGCGCCTACTGTGGCGTAGGCTGCGGCTTCAAGGCAGAAATGAAGGGCAGCGAGGTCGTGCGCATGGTGCCGTGGAAAGACGGCAAGGCCAACGAGGGTCATTCCTGCGTAAAGGGCCGCTTCGCCTGGGGCTACGCCACGCACAAGGACCGCATCACCCAGCCCATGATCCGGAAATCCATCCTCGATCCCTGGCGTGAAGTGAGCTGGGAAGAAGCCATTGCCTACGCCGCCGGCGAACTCAAGCGGATACAGGCACAGCATGGTGTCGCCGCGGTGGGCGGCATCACATCGTCGCGTTGCACCAATGAAGAGACCTATCTGGTCCAGAAACTGGTGCGTGCCGCCTTTGGCAACAACAACGTAGATACCTGCGCGCGCGTCTGCCACTCGCCCACCGGCTATGGCCTGGGCCAGACCTACGGCACCTCGGCCGGTACACAGACCTTTAAGTCCATCGACAAGACAGACATCGTGCTCGTGATCGGCGCAAACCCGACTGATGCTCACCCCGTCTTCGGGTCACGCATGAAGCGCCGACTGCGCGAAGGGGCGCAACTCATCGTCATTGATCCCCGCGCCATTGATCTGGTGAAGTCGCCTCATGTCGAGGCGCGACACCATCTGAAGCTGCGGCCAGGGACCAACGTCGCGGTATTGAATGCCATTGCCCACGTCATCGTGACGGAAGACCTGTTCGACCCCGCCTTCGTGGCCGAGCGCTGCGACGACCAGAGTTTCAGCGACTGGCTGACTTTCATTCGTCAGCCGGAGAACTCCCCTGAGACCACGGCATCGGCATCGGGGGTGCCGGCGCAGGCGCTGCGTGCAGCAGCCCGGCTGTACGCCACCGGCCGTAGCGACGGCACGGCCGCCGACATCGTGGCCCGCCGTCCGAACGCGGCGATCTATTACGGGCTGGGGGTGACCGAGCATGCCCAGGGGTCCACGGCCGTCATGGCGATTGCGAACCTGGCGATGTTGACCGGCAACATCGGCAGGGAAGGCGTGGGAGTCAATCCTTTGCGAGGGCAGAACAATGTGCAGGGCTCCTGCGACATGGGCTCGTTTCCGCACGAGTTGCCCGGCTATCGCCACATTTCGGACAGCACGGTACGGAGTGAGTTCGAACTGGCCTGGGGCGTCACCCTGGATCCCGAGCCGGGCCTGCGCTTACCCAATATGTTCGACGCGGCCATTGCTGGAAGCTTCCGCGGTCTTTACTGCCAGGGGGAAGATATCGTGCAGTCGGACCCCGATTCTCAGCATGTGGCCAAGGCCCTCATGGCGATGGAGTGCATCATCGTGCAGGACATCTTCCTGAACGAGACCGCGCAGTATGCTCACGTCTTTTTGCCGGGTTCTTCCTTTCTCGAAAAGGACGGAACCTTCACGAACGCGGAGCGGCGGCTCTCGCGGGTGAAGCGCGTCATGCCGCCCCTGAGTGGCTACGCCGACTGGGAAGTGACGATGATGCTGGCCAACGCGCTCGGGTTTCCTATGCGCTATGAGCATCCCGGCCAGATCATGGATGAGATCGCCGCACTGACCCCTACCTTCCGAGGCGTCTCCTTCGAGAAGATCGAACGCCTGGGCAGTGTGCAGTGGCCATGCAATGAGCACACGCCCGAAGGCGGACTCGAGACCATGCACGTCGACGGTTTTGTTCGAGGCAAGGGGCGCTTCCTGATCACCAAGTACATACCCAGTGAAGAAAGGGCGACCCGCAGATTTCCGCTGTTGCTGACCACCGGCCGCATCCTGTCGCAATACAACGTGGGCGCACAGACGCGCCGCACTGACAACAACGTATGGCACCCCGAAGACCGGCTAGAAATCCATCCCGCGGACGCCGAGGACCGCGGCGTGCGCGAGGGCGACTGGGTCGGCGTGCAAAGCCGCGCAGGCTCAACCACGCTGCGCGCCCAAATCAGCGAACGCATGCAACCGGGCGTGGTGTATACCACCTTTCATTTCCCGGAGTCCGGTGCCAACGTCATCACGACCGATAGTTCGGACTGGGCGACCAACTGTCCCGAATACAAGGTGACGGCTGTGCAGGTCGCGCCGGTAGCGCAGCCTTCTCAATGGCAGCGCGGGTATTCGAGGTTCCGTCAACTGCAGCAGGAACTGCTGGAGCAGGCATCGGCGCAGACCGTTGTCGAAGAATAGGGGAGGGCGGGGATGAGGTCGCGGGACCGCCGCCTCGTGCCGCGGGAAGGAAGCGAATGAACAACGAAAATCTTGTCCGCATGGCCAACCAGATTGGCAATTTCTTCGAAGCCATGCCCGATCGGCAGCAGGCGCTGGAAGACATCGTGCAGCATGTGCGCAAGTTCTGGGAACCCAGAATGCGCCGGCAAATCCTGGAACACCTGGACCAACAGGAAGGCGAAGGCTTGAGCGATATCCTGCTCGCTGCATTGGCGCGCCATAGGCAGCTTCTGGAATAAACCCCGTTTCCGCAGGCACGGATGCGCAGCCACACGCGCTGCGCCGCCGCACATGTCGTTTTGCGGCGCCGCTTCTGCATGGTTGCCGCCATGGCGCTATGATGCCGCCATGACCACGAACCCAAGCGCGGGCCCGCGCTCGCTGCAAGAGACTCGTCCCGCCGACGCCGCGCAGAACAAGGACATGCCCGCAGCCCCGCTTGCGGGCCGTCTGTTTCTGGGCATCTGCCTGCTGCTCATCGCCTTCAACCTCAGGCCTTTGTTTCCCAGTCTGTCCGTGCTGCTGCCAGAAGTCAGCCAAGCGCTGGGCATGTCAGGCGCCGTCGCCGGCTATCTGACTACGCTGCCGGTTCTGTGCCTTGGCTTATTCGCGCCCTTCGCACCCGGGCTGGCCGACCGCTACGGAGTGGAGCGCGTGTTGTTGCTTGTGCTGCTGCTGATCGGAGCGGGCACCGTCGCAAGGGCCGCGGATGCCACGACACTGCTTTTCGTGGGCAGCGCCATGGCCGGGGCCGGCATTGCTCTGGGCAACGTGTTGCTGCCCAGCGTGGTCAAGCGCGACTTCCACGATAAGGTGGCGCTGATGACGGGTCTGTTCACCATGGCGCTTTGCGGGGGCGCCGCCGCATCGGCGGCGTTCACGCTCCCAATGGCACAGCTGGGCGATTCCTGGCGTTTCGGACTGGCCGCCTGGGCCTTGCCGGCTTTTGCCGTGGCATTGCTATGGCTGCCACGTTGCTTGCGGTCGGGGCGGGTCGCACACGCCCGCAAGCTGCCAGGTATGAGGCTCACGCACGACGGCCTCGCCTGGCAGGTTTCTTTCTTCATGGGATTGCAGTCGGCGCTGGCCTATTGCGTGATGGGCTGGATGGCACCCATCTTGCGTTGGCGCGGCCTCGATGGCGTGACGGCAGGCTTTTATGTGTCGGCTTCCATCATGGTGCAAGTGGCCACCTGTCTGCTGGTGCCGCCACTGGCGACACGGTTCCGCTCTCAAAGCCTGCTCAATGCCGGTTTGGCGTTGCTCGCGGCGGCGGCCTTGGTCAGCCTGATCGTCGCCCCCATCGGCATGCTGCCTGTGCTTGTGCTGCTGCAAGGCATCGGGCAGGGAGGTCTGTTTGCGATCGCCATGACGGTCATCATTCTCCGTTCGCCCGACCCCCGCGTTGCTGCGCGGCTCTCGGGCATGTCGCAAGCGATCGGCTATGTATTGGCGGCTTTCGGCCCGATGCTGGTGGGCATGCTCCATTCAGCCACGGGAAGTTATGCCGCTACCGGCTGGTTGTTTGCGGGAATCGGGCTGGCAGCAATGGTTAGCGGTTGGGGAGCCGGCCGACCTTTATTCGTCAAGCCGCGACACCTGAGCTGAAACCGAAAGGCGCTGTTCGTCATTGCGGCCCTATGCCTGGCCGGACGCCCCGGTTCGCCCGCCAAGGGCGGCCGCCAGATTCGCCTGTTAGGCGCGTCAACAGGCCCCCCGCCAAGCCCCCCTGCAAGATATGCCGTGTGCTGGCGCATCGAGCAAGACACTTGTTTTATCAGGGTTAGTCCCCATATGGAGACGTTGACGAAGTATCCTCTGTATATGAGCGGGATGCCTCGCCACTGCAGCAATCGGGCTCAAGCATCGATAGTCTAGGTCAATCGCCAGAATAAAAACAATCAATTAGATTTATTGGCCAGCTCTTTCTATACTTGAGTCTGTGATCGATTTTCAACCCCCCAACATAAGGAAAACGTAATGTCCTTGATCAATACGCAAATCAAGCCGTTCAAAGCAACTGCCTATCACAACGGCAAGTTTGTCGATGTCAGCAACGAGAGCGTTGCCGGCAAGTGGTCCGTGTTCGTTTTCTACCCTGCCGACTTCACGTTCGTATGCCCCACCGAACTCGAAGATCTGGCTGAGCAGTACGCTGAGTTTCAGAAGCTGGGTGTCGAGATCTACGCCGTGTCCACCGACTCGCATTTCTCGCACAAGGCTTGGCACGACACTTCCGAGGCCATCGGCAAGGTCAACTACCCGATGATCGGCGATCCTACCCAGACCCTGTCGCGCAACTTCGAAGTGCTGATCGAAGAAGAAGGCATGGCACTGCGCGGTACCTTCGTGGTCAACCCCGAAGGGTATATCAAGGTCATGGAAGTGCATGACAACGGCATCGGCCGCGTCGCTTCCGAGCTGCTGCGCAAGGTCAAGGCCGCCCAGTACATCGCCGCCCACCCGGGCGAAGTCTGCCCCGCCAAGTGGGAAGAAGGCGCCGCAACCCTGAAGCCCTCGCTGGATCTGGTCGGCAAGATCTAAGGGCTGCGCCCGCGAGACGGGTTTGCCCATGGGAACCGCCCGACCGGTTCGGGGTTCCCGGATATCTATAGTAAACCGCGTCTGGTCACGAGCCGGACGCGGCCCGCCAAAACGATTTGAGAGGTCGCTACGTTATGTTAGATGCAAATGTCAAAGCCCAGCTGAAGTCCTACATGGAAATGCTCCGCGAGCCCATCGAGCTTGTCGCGAGCCTGGACGATTCCGCCAAGTCGCGTGAACTGCGCGAGCTGCTGCAGGAAATCGCCGACGTGTCGGACAAGGTCACGCTGGTCGAGCGTAACGACCTCTCCGATCGTAAGCCTGCGTTCCGTATCGGGCGCGTCGGCACCGACATCGGCGTCACCTTCGCCGGTATCCCCATGGGGCATGAATTCACGTCCCTGGTTCTGGCCTTGCTGCAAGTGGGCGGCCATCCCATCAAGCTGGATGAAGCCGTGATCGAACAGATCCGCAATCTGCCCGGCGACTACGCGTTCGAGACCTATTTTTCGCTGTCCTGCCAGAATTGCCCGGACGTCGTCCAGGCGCTGAATACGATGTCGGTCATCAATCCGCGCATCACGCATGTGTCCATCGACGGCGCCCTGTTCCAGGACGAAGTCGAAGCACGACAGGTCATGGCTGTGCCTTCCATCTATTTGAACGGCGAAGTCTTCGGTCAGGGCCGCTCCAGCGTAGAGGAAATCCTTGCAAAACTGGACACCTCTTCCGCTTCCCGTAAGGCGGACGAACTCAGCGCCAAGGAAGCTTACGACGTGCTGATCGTCGGAGGCGGCCCGGCCGGCGCGGCGGCAGCTGTCTATGCAGCGCGCAAGGGCATTCGCACCGGTGTCGTAGCTGAACGCTTCGGTGGCCAGGTACTGGACACCATGTCGATCGAGAACTTCATTTCCGTAAAGGAAACCGAAGGCCCGCGCTTCGCCGTGGCCCTCGAAGAGCACGTCAAGGCCTACGATGTGGACATCATGAACCTGCAGCGGGCTGTCGAACTCAATCCGGGCAAGATGGTCGAAGTCAAGTTGGAAAACGGCGGTGTACTCAAGAGCCGTACCGTTATCCTGGCGACGGGCGCACGCTGGCGAGAAGTGAACGTACCGGGTGAGCGCGAGTACCGCAACGCCGGCGTGGCTTACTGCCCGCACTGCGACGGTCCGCTGTTCAAGGGTAAGCGCGTCGCCGTCATCGGCGGAGGCAACTCGGGCGTGGAAGCTGCCATCGACCTGGCCGGTCTCGTCCAGCACGTGACGCTCATCGAGTTCAACGACGTGCTGCGCGCCGATGAAGTCCTTCAGCGCAAGCTGCGCAGCCTGCCGAACGTGGACATCATCCTGTCCGCGCAGACCACGGAGATCCATGGTGACGGCAAGAAGGTGAACGGGCTTTCTTACAAGGACCGCAATACCGGTGTCGATCACCGTGTGGACCTCGAAGGGGTGTTCGTCCAGATCGGTCTGGTGCCTAACACCGAATGGCTGAAGGGGACACTTGCATTGTCGCGCTTCGGCGAGATCGAAGTCGACGCCAAGGGCCAGACTTCTATCCCGGGCGTTTTTGCAGCGGGCGACGTCACCACGGTGCCCTACAAGCAGATCATCATCGCCGCCGGAGAAGGCTCAAAGGCTGCGTTGAGCGCATTCGATCACCTGATTCGGTCCTCGGTCGAAGAGGAGGAAGAAGTTCCGTTGAAGGTGGTCGCCTCCGCCTGATACCGCCGCCTGCGCATGGCAATCGAAGCCCGGCCCCTGGCCGGGCTTTGTTTTGCCCGGCCGTCATGTACCCGGCGGTTATGTATTCGGTCGTTATGTGCCCGCTCGTCATGTGCCCGGTTGTCATGTGCCTGGTCGTTTCATGGGCCGGGCTCATCGGGCCAGTCTCCGCCCAGCTTCTGCCTGCAGATGTCCAGCCAGGCGTTCAGCGCATGCGATCGGTGACGGGTATTCCAAAGCAGGGCGATTTCCCACTGTACATCGGGCTGGGAAATCGGCTTGTGTACCAAGCCGGCGGTGTTGATGCGTTTCACAAATGGTTCGGGCAACAGGGCCACGCCCATGCCGGCGCGCGCCATGGCGACTGTCCAGTCCCACTGGCCGCTTTGGGCGGCAATGTGCGGCTCTAAGCCTGCCTTGCCGAACTGCCGCCGTAGCATACGGGTCAGCGCAAAGTCGTCACTCAACAGCACTAACGGAAGTTGCCCGAGTGCGCGCAGCCCTACGGTGTCGGCGGCACCCTTGAGTACGCCTTCAGCGGCGATCGCCCATACCCGATGAGACGCCACTCTTGCCACTGCGATTCCGGCCTGGTCCTCGACCGGCAGTACGCTCATGCCCGAGGCCAGCTCGCCCGACGCTACAAGCTGCTCGACTTCCTGCCCGGTGTGTTCATGCAGCCGCAGCTCAATGCGGGGGTACTTTTCGCGGAACTGCTTGAGCGCTTCCGTGAACAGTACGTTGATCATGGGCGGCATGCCCAGCGCCAATGTGCCGCGTGCCACGGACTGGGTCTCGCGCACTTCCAGTTCCAGGCGCTGCATAGCCGCAAGGACTTCACGACCCCGCTCATAGACGACCTTACCGGTGTCGGTGAGCGCCAGACGCCGCGCGTCGCGCAAAAGCAGAGGTTCTCCGATTTCGTCTTCCAGCTGGCGCAGCATCTTGCTGATGGTGGACTGGGTGACGCCCAGTACGCGGGCCGCTTCGGTAAAGCTTCCCAGCCGGACGGTCTCGGTGAAGTATCGCAGTGAACGGACATCCATCAGTTTCCTCATGTTTTCTCACGCTTTAACCTAGCGCTTTCTTCGTACTGCTTACACCGCAGAGCTCATGAAAATACCGAATGCTCTCATGGAGTTTTATTCATGCTGGCAATGCTAACCTCGATTCACAAGTCGTTCAAACTTGACGACCAACGTTGAAAGTGCAGAAAGAGAAAGATCATGCATAGAGACAGGATTCGCAATGCGGCGCTGGAGCGCCGGATCACGTCGGCGCAGCAAGCGGCCAAGCTGTTTCGCACCGGCATGTCGGTTGGGATGAGCGGCTTTACCAAAGCTGGTGACTGCAAGGCTTTGCCGGAAGCGCTGGCGCAACGTGCCCGCGAGGACGGCCTGCGTCTGAACCTGATCACGGGAGCCTCGCTTGGAAACGATAGCGACGGCATGATGGCCGAAGCGGGCCTGATCTCGCGGCGTATGCCTTTCCAGGCCGACACCCGCCTGCGCCGGGAGATCAATGCCGGCCGCGTGATGTTCACTGACCAGCATTTGTCGGAAACGGTGGAACAGCTTCGCTGCGGCAGCCTGCCGGCGGTCGACATCGCCATCGTCGAAGCAGCGGCCATACGCGAAGACGGTAGCATCGTGCCCACGACATCAGTCGGAAACACGGCCAGCTTCATCCAGCAGGCCCGTCAGGTCATTGTCGAACTGAACCTCGCCATGCCGCTCTCGCTGGAAGGCCTGCACGATATTCATATACCTGGCGAGCGGCCCAACCGGCAGCCTATTCCACTCACCTCCGTGTCGCAACGCATCGGGAGCCCGTCCATTTCTGTGGATCCCGACCGGATTGTCGCCATCGTCATCACCGACAGCATGGACTGCCCCTCCGCGAACCTGCCGCCTGACGCCGAGACTCAGGCCATTGCGCGTCACGTGGTGAACTTCTTTTCGAGCGAAGTTGCGGCCGGGCGCCTGACGCCCGCGCTGCTTCCTCTACAGGCGGGGATCGGCACCATTGCGAATGCCGTGCTGCACGGGCTGCTTGAATCATCCTTCAGCGGCATGACCATGTATTCGGAAGTCCTTCAGGACAGTTCCTTCGAGCTGCTTGATTCTGGGCAGTTCAGCTTTGCGTCGGCTTCATCCATCACCTTGTCGGCGGAGATGAACCAGAAGTTTCTGGACAACATCCATCGCTATGCCTCGCGCTTGGTGCTGCGGCCTCAGGAAATCAGCAATCACCCCGAGATCGTGCGCCGCCTGGGCATCATTGCCATCAATACGGCGCTCGAGCTTGACCTGTACGGGAACGTGAACTCCACGCATGTGGGCGGCACTCACATGATGAACGGTATTGGCGGATCGGGCGACTTCGCCCGCAACGCGCATCTGTCCCTCTTCGTGACTAAATCGGTGGCCAAGAACGGCGCCATCTCCAGCGTGGTGCCCATGGTGACGCACGTCGACCATACCGAGCACGATGTGGACGTCGTGGCGACGGAGTGGGGGCTGGCTGACCTGCGCGGACTGGCGCCGCGAGAACGCGCCGCGCTCATCATCGAGCGTTGTGTTCACCCCGATTACCGCGAGATGCTGCACAGCTATCACACGCGCGCCTGTGCAGCGGGCGGCCATACGCCGCATCTGCTTGCGGAGGCCTTCTCCTGGCATCAGCGCTATGGTGCGACCGGCTCCATGCTTGAGAAGCTGGCCGAGACGGCGTGAATGCCCGCTGTTCCAGCGTTGACCCGCCCCCACTCAAGGCGGTGGAGCGCTTTCACGCTCCGTCGCATGAATATCTGATTACCCGGCGCCGCCGGGTACCGATCTTGCAGGCCCGCGTCGCGGGCCTTTTATTTGCTTGATTGGGTGGGAGAGAGATTCTTCTATTCTGGAGATCATAGATGGGGCGAGCAGCGCGAATTTCCTTGTGGGTGGTGGCGGGGCTGGTTGGCCTGGTGCTTCTTCTCGTCATCATCGTGGCCGTGTTCGACTGGAATCGTTTGCGGCCCTTCGTGGAAGAGAAAGCATCCGAGGCCGTGCAACGTCCCGTCTCGATCGAGGGCGATCTCGATGTCGATTGGCAATGGCGCGACGGCTGGGTGCCTTGGCCGCACATTACGGTGAACGATATCGTCGCCGGGGACCCGGAAGGCTTCAAGGGTGGCGAAGAGGGCATGGCGCATATCCAACGCCTGGCGCTGGACATCAATCCCCTGCCTCTGCTCAGCCGCCATGTCGAGATTCCACGCCTGGAGATCGGCGACAGCCGCATTACCCTGCAACGTAATGCCGAGGGCGACACAAACTGGGTGTATGAGCGCAAGCAGGCACGCGAGGATGACGGTCCAGGCTGGACCGTCGACCTTCAAAGCATCGCCTTGCGGCGTGTTGACGTGCAGGTGACCGACGAGATGCGCAAGCTCGACATGCGCACGCGATTCAACAGCCTGGATACCGACGCCCAAGGCGGCTACGGAATGGACTGGGAATCGTCCGGCACCTTCAATGATGCCGAGGTCGCCGGCGGCGGAAAGGTGGGTGGATTGCTGTCGCTGCAAGAAGGCAGCGAACCTTTCCCGCTCCAGGGTGAGGTCAGTTTCGGCGAGACGCGTATTGCCGTGGAAGGCTCCATGACCGCTCCCAAAGGCCTGGCTTCGCTCGACGTCAGGCTCAAACTGGCCGGTTCCAGCCTGTCCGATCTGAATGCGCTGTTCGGAATGGCGTTGCCGACGACGCCACCCTATAGCACCGAAGGGCGTCTCTTGGCCATGCTCGAAGGCGAAGAAGACACCTGGCGCTACGAGAACTTCAAGGGCCTGGTCGGAGAGAGTGACCTGCGCGGTACGCTGGAGTATCAACTACTCGAACCCCGGCCCCGGCTCCAAGGAGAGGTGGAATCAGATCTGCTTCGTTTTCGCGATCTGGGGCCATTGATCGGTTCCGACACGAGTGAAGTGACCCCCGAAGAGGTGCAGAAGAAACAGGAAGAAAAGCAGGCCTCAGAAGAAAAACCGGCGCCGGATGCCGCACACTCTTCGGACGAAAAGCAGGAGCGAGAGAAGCAGGAGCAAGAGAAGCAGCAAGAGAAGCAGCAAGAGAAGCAGGAAGAGAAGCGGGAAGAGGAGCGGGAAGAGGAGCGGGAAGAGGAGCCGGCAAAGAAGCCGAAGGAAGAGAAGCCCGAGCGCAAGCAGCCCGCCGGGAAAGCTTTGCCCGTCGCACACATCGGCAGTGAAACCTGGGCGCTGATGGACGCTGATGTCCGATTCAAGGGGAAGCGTATCGTTCAGAACGAGAATCTACCGCTGGACCATGTCGAGGCGTATGTGAAGCTTCAGGATAGCGTGCTGTCATTCGAGCCTCTGAATTTCGGCGTTGCCGGCGGCACTTTGTCCAACACCATCAAAGTGGACGGCAAGGGAGAGGTGCTGCATGCAGACATGGTGACGGCTGCGCGTGGTCTGCAGCTCAAGCAGCTCTTCCCCGGGGCAGAGTCCATGAACGCCAGTTTCGGCAAGCTCTACGGGGACGCGCGGTTGCGCGGCAGTGGCGATTCGATCGCCGGCCTGCTTGGATCCTCCAATGGAGAATTGAGCCTAGGAGTGAGCAGGGGGACCATCAGTCGCTTCCTGATAGAAGCGGCCGGCCTGAACGTTGCGAACGTCATCTTCGTCAAGCTCTTCGGCGATGAGCAGGTCATGCTGGAATGTATGGTGGCCGATTTCTCCGTAAAGAACGGCTTGATGCAGACTCGCAGCTTCGTCCTGGAGACCGAAGACGCGGTCGTGACGATGGAGGGCGGCATCAGTCTGAGGAACGAGACTCTGGATCTCGACATACGGCCGCAGAACAAGACTTTGCGAATATTCACTCTGCGCTCGCCCCTTTACGCCAAGGGAACCTTCAAGAATCCCGACGTCGGTGTCCAAGCGGGTCCCATCGCTGCGCGGGCCGGGGCGGCGGTGGTACTGGGCGTAGTAGCCACTCCTTTGGCTGCGCTTGTACCGCTGCTTAACGTCGGAACCGACGATGAAGGATGCTCCTCGCTGCGCGGAGACGGCGGCAAGGACGGCGCCAAAGACAACGGGAAGAAGCCCAAGGCCCCCGACGCCTCCAAGCAAAAACCCGACGCAGAAAAAGAAGACCCCTACACCCCCAAAGACCCGGGTGGATGAGTTGGGAGCGGCTTGCAAGCCGCGATGTGGGGAGCTGCTACTCGTCCACTGACTTGCCCTTCTGCTTGGGATCCACATGCGCTTCCACGCGCGCCATGACCACGAGTATGAAAAGCGCGGCCAGGGTGCCGATGATGGCGGTCATCTCGCGGCCCATGCCCGCCGAAATGCCGACCGCCGCCGCCACCCAGATACTGGCCGCGGTCGTCAGCCCTTTGATGTCGCCGAACTTGTCCTGTTTCAGAATCGCGCCTGCACCCAGAAAGCCGATGCCCGCAATGATGCCTTGCAACACCCGGCTGGCATCGGCGACTTCCATGCCGCTGCGCAGGGGAACCAGTATGAACAATGCTGCGCCTAAAGACACCATCATGTGGGTGCGCAGGCCGGCCGCCTTGCCACGGCGCTCGCGATCGTAGCCAATAAGCCCACCCAGCACGGTGGCGACAGCCAGGCGGATGCAGATGACGGTGGCCTCCGCGAGATCGGGAACGTCTGAGAATTCCTGCGTAATGATCGACCAGATACTTGGCATATTGGCATTCGCGAAAGAAGAAGGAGGGTGCCCGGGTTAGAATATCGGACTTCTCTTATTTCATATACGACCATGCGACTGCTGATCGCCATTTTGTTGCCGTGGCTCACCTTTTTCACCATCGGCCGTCCGGTCGCAGGCATCGTCTGTCTGGCGTTGCAGCTGACCTTGATCGGCTGGCTGCCTGCGGCGTTGTGGGCAGTCTACGCTTTGGGGCAGTACAAGACCGACAAAAAGATCGAGAAGGTCCTGCAACAGAAATAGCATGGAATCCCCTGCGACGCCTCCACGCCTTGCTCTGAAGGAAATCACGAAGCAATATCCTTCAGTCGTAGCCAATGACCGGGTCGATCTCACGGTTCTTCCCGGTGAAATCCACGCCATTCTTGGCGAGAACGGCGCCGGCAAATCCACCCTGATGAAGATCATTTATGGGGTGACACGCCCGGATGCCGGCCGTATCGTCTGGGACGGCCAGGACGTTCACATCACCAGTCCGGCGTCGGCGCGGCAACTCGGCGTCGGCATGGTGTTCCAGCACTTTTCCCTGTTCGACACGCTGACGGTCGCAGAGAACATTTCCCTGGGGCTGCCCGGCCGGCACCGCATGGCCGAGCTCGAACAACGCATAGAGGAGAAAGCCGCTCAGTACGGTCTGCACCTGGAGCCTCAGCGCCACGTCCACACGCTTTCCGTAGGCGAGTGCCAGCGCGTGGAGATCGTGCGGGCCCTGCTGGGCGAGCCCAAACTGCTCATTCTCGATGAGCCGACTTCCGTGCTGACGCCCCAGGCTGTCCAGTCATTGTTCGAGACATTGCGTCAGTTGGCTTCCGAAGGCTGCAGCATCCTGTACATCAGCCACAAGCTCGATGAGATCCGCGAGCTCTGCCACCGTTGCACCGTGATGCGGGGCGGCCGGGTCACGGGCGTGTGCGACCCGCGCGAAGAAACCGACGCCAGTCTTTCGCGCATGATGATAGGCAGCGAACCGCCGAAACTTCGGCATGACGACCGGCCGGCGGGGCAGGTCATCCTGTCTGTGCGCGGCCTGACGCTTTCCCGCGCGCATCCTTTCGCCACGCCGCTCGACGACATCCGCTTCGACCTGCGCGAGGGAGAAATCCTCGGCGTGGCAGGTGTGTCCGGCAATGGTCAGCAGGAGCTGCTTTCTGCGCTGGCGGGAGAAGACCCCCGTGTTCCGCGCGACGTTCTCGTGTTCGATGGCCGGTCCATCGGCCATACATCCGCCGCCTGGCGTCGTTCCCACGGACTTGGCTTCGTGCCGGAGGAGCGGCTGGGCCGCGGCGCCGTCCCCGATCTTTCCCTTGCACAGAACATGCTGTTGTCTCATCAGAACAGGCAGACCGTGAAGCGCGGCTTTGTGCGCCGCCCAGTGCTGCGCTCCCTGGCGGGCGGCATCATTGATCGCTTTCGTGTGAAGGCGCATGGCCCTCAGGCGGCGGCGGCCAGCCTTTCGGGCGGCAACCTTCAAAAATACATCATCGGCCGCGAAGTCACCCGGCGTCCGCGGGTCCTATTGGTGGCGCAACCCACATGGGGGGTGGACGTTGGCGCGGCAGCTCAGATCCGTGCCGAGCTTCTTTCTTTGCGCGACGCCGGCTGTGCGGTGTTGGTGATCTCCGAAGAACTGGATGAACTCTTCGAAATTTCGGACCGTCTCCTGGTGATGGCCAAGGGCCGCGTCTCGCCGGCGCTTGCCACGCGCGATGCCTCGCTCGATCTCATCGGCCGCTGGATGAGCGGGCTCTGGAATACGGAGGCCGCGCATGTTGACGCTTGAACGGCGCAGCCGTCCGTCCGCCCTCATGTCCTGGTGCTCGCCCCTGCTGGCGGTGCTGCTGACGGCCGTCTGCGGCTTCCTGATGTTCCTGGCCGTGGGCAAGGACCCGGTGGCCGGGCTGCAGGTGTTCTTCCTGGAACCCATACGCGATCTCAATGGCTGGGCGGAGGTCGGCGTCAAGGTCGCGCCCCTGCTGGCCATCGCGGTGGGGCTTTCCATCTGCTTCCGGGCAAATGTCTTCAATATCGGTGCGGAAGGTCAACTCGTGGTGGGCGCCATTACGGCGGGCGCGCTCGTGATCTATCTGGATGACGACGGCAATGGCGGCGCCTGGATGATTGCGCTGGCGCTGTCTGCCGGCGTGGCGGGTGGCATGGCTTGGGCGGCGATCACGGCGCTGTTGCGCGACCGCTTCAATGCCAACGAGATCCTGGTTTCCCTCATGTTGGTCTACGTGGCTGAGCTGTTGCTCAGCTACCTGGTGCATGGCGCGCTCATGGACCCGGACGGTTTCGGTTTCCCGCAGTCCAGGCTGTTCTCCGACGGCTGGCTGCTGCCATCCGTCATTCCCGGAACACGGCTGCACATCGGTATCGTATTGGCTCTGGTGGCCGCGGTCGCCGGCTGGCTTTATCTATCGCGCAGCTTTTCGGGCTTCAAGCTGCAGGTGGGCGGGATTGCGCCCATGGCCGCCCGCTATGCCGGCTTCTCCTCTCGCGGGTCGCTGTGGGTTTCCCTGCTGGTGTCGGGCGGTCTGGCCGGTCTGGCCGGCGCGGCGGAAGTCATGGGTCCCATCGGCCAGCTCACCCCATCGATCTCGCCCGGCTACGGTTTTGCCGCGATCATCGTGGCTTTTGTGGGGCGCCTGCATCCTTTGGGCGTGATCTTCTCAAGCTTCATCATGGCGCTGTTCTACATCGGCGGCGAACTTTCTCAGAGCCGTATGGGCATGCCCAGCGCGATCACCGGCATCTTCCAGGGAATTCTGCTGTTCGCGCTGCTCACCTGCGATGTTCTCATCCATAACCGCCTGAGGTGGAGACGCTGATGGACGCTCTGGCTCCCCTTATCGCTTCGGCCATCATCGCCGGCACCCCGCTCATGCTGGCCGGACTGGGTCTGTTGGTGAACGAGCGCAGCGGCGTGATCAACCTGGGTTCCGAAGGCATGATGCTTGTCGGCGCCATCACCGCTTTCGCTACTACCGTGGGCACAGGCAGCTTTTTCCTGGGTTTCGTCGCCGGGGCCCTGGTGTCCATGCTGATGTCCGGCTTCTTTGCGTGGCTGACCATCTGGCTGGGCGCCAATCAAGTTGCGACGGGGCTCGCATTGTCGCTGTTTGGCGTGGGGGCATCAGCCTATCTGGGGCTGCCCTATGCCGGGGAAAGCCTGTTGCCGCCGCAGTTCGGCATTCCCTTTCTTGAAGACCTGCCTGTATTGGGGCAAGCGCTGTTTCGCCATCACCCCATGGTCTACGGCTCGGTACTGCTGTGCATGGCGATCGCCTGGTTCCTGGGGCGTACCCGCTCGGGCCTGATTCTGCGAGCTGTGGGCGAATCGCCATCCTCCGCCCATTCTCTGGGCTATAACGTGCGCCGTATCCGGCTGGCGGCTGTGCTCTTCGGCGGCCTTTGCTGCGGCCTGGCCGGCGCCTTCATGTCGCTCGTCTACACCCCGCTGTGGGTCGAAGGCATGGTCGCCGGGCGCGGCTGGATCGCGCTCGCGCTCACCACCTTCGCCACCTGGCGGCCATTCCGCGTCATGGCGGGTGCTTATTTGTTTGGCGGCATCACCATACTCACGTATCACATGCAGGCGCTGGGCGTGCCGATCGCTTCGCAGCTGCTGTCCATGCTGCCCTATATTGCGACCATCGTGGTGCTGGTGCTTATTTCGCGCAATGCCACGTGGATACGCCTGAACATGCCGGCGTCCCTCGGCAAGAATTTCAATCCCAACGTTTAAGGATGGACATCATGTCTGGAAATTTCGTACGCAACGCCCTGGGCGCGACCGCCCTGGCACTGGCTGTCGGCGCCGCGCCGACGGTACTGGCGCAGGAGCCGCTGAAGGTGGGCTTTGTGTATGTCAGCCCCATCGGCGAAGCCGGCTGGACCTGGCAACAGGATATCGGCCGTCGGGAACTGGAAGAGGCACTGGGCGACAAGGTCAAGACGCAGTACGTCGAAGACGTGCCGGAAGGCGCAGACGCGGAACGGGTGATCCGTGACCTGGCCCAACAGGGCAACAAGCTGATCTTCACGACTTCCTTCGGCTACATGAACCCCACGCTGAAGGTGGCCAGGCAGTTCCCCGATGTGAAGTTCGTCCATTCAACGGGCTACAAGACCGCCGACAACGTTGCAGTCACGAACGCGCGCTTCTACGAGGCCCGTTATCTGGCGGGCATTGTTGCCGGCAAGATGACTGAAAGCAATGTCGCCGGTTATGTCGGCGCTTTCCCCATCCCGGAAGTGCTCCAAGGCATCAACGCCTTTACGCGCGGGATGCGCAGCGTGAATCCCGAGGCCGAAGTCCGCGTAATCTGGGTGAACAGCTGGTATGACCCGGGCAAGGAGCGCGACGCGGCCTTGGCTCTGCTCGGCCAGGGCGCCGATGTCCTGACTCACCATACTGATTCCACCGCCACCGTCCAGGCTGCGGAAGAAAAAGGGAAGTACGCCGTGGCGTATCACTCCGACATGAGCAAGTTCGCTCCCAAGGCGCAAGTGGTGGCGGTCACCCACCATTGGGGCGACTACTTTACCGATGCGGCGAAGCAGGTGCTGGACGGTAGTTGGAAATCCAGCATGACCTGGGGCGGCCTTAAGGAGGACATGGCCCGTGTCGAAGGGTTTGGCCCCGCCGTGCCGGAAGACGTACGTGCGCTGGTCGAAGAGAAAAAGCAAGAGATCATCGCCGGCACCTTGAACCCTTTCGGCGCTCCCTTGAAGGACAATACCGGCAAGGTGGTGCTGGAATCCGGTTCACTGGATGATGATGCCCTGAACCGCATGAATTACTACGTAGAAGGCGTGGCCGGCAAGCTGCCGACCAAGTAAGGCTTTCGGCTCAGCGTGTTCAAGGTAGTCACTACCATCAAACCGGCTTGCGAGAAGGCAATGACCAGGTACTGATGGCCTGCGCAATGGCTTCCCCGCCGGCCTCGGGCACGATCAGCACGTCGCCCGCGGTGAGCCTGCCCGTCTTGATGATCCGCGCATGCGCCAACACGCCGCCCGGCGGGGTCCCGCGCAAGAAGTTGATCGACAGCGATGCCGTCACGGCATCGGGGCGGCCGGTGCCGCCCATGATGGCCGCATACAAGGCCAAGTCGGCCAGACCCATGAGCATTGGTCCCGCGATGATTCCACCAAGCCGCTCATGCTCGCTGCGGCGCGGCATCAGCAAGGTGGCGCGTCCATGCGTGATTTCTTGAATCTGGATACCCAGCAGTGCCGCAAAGGGGTGTTGCGCCTCGAGCAGTTGTTCGAATTCGCCTACGGTAGTGAGGGCAGGCGGCTCCGAGTGGGCGGGGGAAATAGCCATGTCTTGATCGGTCTGGTGTTTATCGGATTACCGGCGAACTTATCACGAAGCGGCATCGGAAAGAAAGTGCAGGACGGCATCGTTGAAATGGCGGGCGTTAGCCAGGTTCATGCCGTGCGCCGCGCGCGATATCACGACTCGGCGCGCCTGTGGCAGGGCTTCGCCAAGTCGGTCGATACGGCTGCCATAACGGGGAGGACTGAATTCTCCCCCCACGAGCAAAACGCGTCCGCTCAAAGCTCCGGATAACGCCCGGGCATCGACGCTCCGGTGAATATCCTTGAGTTGCGGCGTCAGCGTCCACGCATTCGCCCGAACCATGTCCTTGAACCACGATACCGTGCGTCGCCATGTGCCCGGCCCGTTCACGGCGTCAATGAATTCTGCGATCACATCGTCCAGCGGCGCAGTGCCGAGTCTCGCGGCGATCTGTGCGTGCATGGGCGGCAGTGTCGCTTCGTCCGCGAACGGGAAGCCCGGATCAGCCAATACCAGCCGCCCCACGCGCCCCGGCATGGCAAGCGCGGCTTCGAGCGCGACTTGTGCGCCCCGGGAATGACCCACGAGATGGACGGGGCGGTCCGGCGACAGCTGCCTGCATAAATCCACGACCGATTGCACGTGCTGCTCCATGCTGAAGCGGGTATCAGTCTGCAGTGCGGCAGTCGCCAGTTCGGGAATGATTCCATCGCGCGCGCCGTCGCTCTGTGCAGAGCATCTCACGGCCTCCGGCCAGCAGCCGGGCAGGCTGGGGGCAACGACATGGAAGGCAAGAGAGAAGGCCTCCATCTGCCAGCGCCAGTAACGGTAGTCGCAGAGCGAGCCGTGTATCAGCATCACCAATTCGCCTGACCCGGCTTCGATGTAATGGATGCGGGTACCGGCGGCGGTGCCGACATGCGTGTTGAAAGAGGGCGTGGACAGCATGATTCGATCTTCTGAAGGCAATGGGTTTCGCTGAATCGGGCATAGACCCGACTCTTACATTATGGGGCGGTTAGAGTGTCAGGACGTCGTCGATGATGACCAGGGGCGTTCCGCGGCTGCAGCATTCCAACCTGGCGCTGACCAGAAAGGCGCGGGCGAGGACCTCGGGCGAGATGGCTTTCTCGATCGGCCCTTGCGACATCACGGTTCCGTCGTGCAGTACCAAAGCATCATCCGCATAGCGCATCGCCATGTTGAGGTCGTGCAGAACGACCAAGATGATCAGGTTGAGCGCTTCGGCAAGGCGGCGCAGCAGCTTCATGACATGATGCTGATAGTT
>JAEWFK010000147.1 GCA_023388835.1 Pseudomonadota bacterium
ATGCCGCTTCCGCCTGGAATGAAGCTGCCCTTCTGATGGAAGAGCCGTTTTCCGAGCCGGAACCGCTGCGGGCGCTGATAGAGGCCCTGCGCTGCCTGCCGGGGGTGGGCCAGCGCACGTCGCGGCGTATGGCCTATCACCTGCTTCAGCATGATCCGCAAGGCGCATCGCGCCTGGGCGAGGCGCTGCGCCGTGCCGTGGAAGGCGTGGGCCATTGCAGGCTGTGCAACGGGTTCTCGCAGGATGAGGTCTGTGCAACCTGTTCCAATGAGCGCCGCGATGCGTCGCTGTTGTGCGTCGTCGAGACACCGGCCGATCAGAACATGATAGAGGCAAGCCATGGCTATACCGGTCTCTATTATGTTTTGATGGGGCGGCTGGCTCCCCTTGAGGGCGTGGGGCCCGATCAATTGCAGTTCGATCGGCTGCTTGCCCGTGCTTGCGAACCGACAGTGCAAGAGGTGATACTTGCGACGAACTTCACCCCTGAAGGCGAGACCACGGCGCATTATTTATCCGAGCTGTTGCGAGCCCGTGGCCGTAAGGTGACTCGTCTTGCGCGCGGCGTACCGGCGGGCAGCGAGCTGGAGTACGTGGATGCCGGCACGATCGCATGGGCGCTCATGGAACGGCGCGGCGCCTAAAGGTCGTGCATGCAAGGAAACGCTTTACCAAAAACGTAACAAAACTTTTTGAGGAGACAAAGAATGTCGATCAGTCGTCGTGATGTACTCAAGTTGGCCGGCGTGGCCGGTGCCGCCGGCGTAATGCCCGGCATGGCACGCGCTCAGGAACTCGAAAAAAAGAGCTTGAGCATCGCCGTGGGCGGCCAGGCGCTTATCTACTACCTTCCGCTGTCCATCGCCAACGCCAATGGCTATTTCAAGGATGAAGGCCTGGACGTCAAGATTCTTGATTTCGCAGGCGGTTCGCGTGCCTTGCAGGCCGTCGTCGGCGGCAGCGCGGACATCGTTTCCGGTGCGTTCGAGCACACGATTTCCTTGCAATCCAAGGGGCAGGAGTACTGCTCTTTCGTTCAGCAAGGCTTGACTCCCATGATCGTCCTGGCTGTTTCCAAGAAGACGCTGCCGGACTACAAGAGCCCGGAAGACCTGAAGGGAAAGAAGATAGGCGTGACTGCCCCGGGCTCTTCCACCAATATGGCGATCAGCTTCTACCTTTCCAAATTCGGCGTGAAACCCAGTGACGTTTCTTTCATTGGAGTAGGCGGCGGCGCCGGCGCGATCACCGCCATGCGTACCGGCCAGATCGATGCGATTGCCAACCTGGACCCGGTGATCGGCACCCTGCTGAAGGACGATCTCATCACCATCATTGCCGACACCCGTACCGTGAAGGACACGGTTGAAATCTTCGGGGGCAATATGCCGTCCGGCTGCCTGTACACCCAGCGCGAGTTCATCGAGGCCAACCCGAAGACCGTGCAGGCATTGGCCAATGCCATGGTCAGGGCGGACAAATGGATTCAGAAATCCAGCCCGGAAGAGATCGCCAAGGCCGTGCCGGAATCCTATCTGTTGGGCGACGTCGAGCTCTACAAGGCATGCCTGGAAGGCAACAAGCCCGGCCTGTCACCCGACGGCACCATGCCCAAAGATGGTCCGCAAACCGCGCTGAACGCATTGGCCGCGTACATTGCCAATTTCCCGGCCGACCAGATCGACCTCTCCAAGGTCTGGAACGGTGAGTTCGTCGCCAAGGCCAACGAGAAGTACCCCAATGTCTGACGCTGCAATTCTGCTGGAGAACATTACCTGCACCTTCGCCGCACGCGACGGGCAGGGCAGTTACACCGCCGTGAAGGACTCCACCCTGGCCATCGCGCCGGGGGAGTTCGTCTCGGTGGTCGGCCCCACGGGCTGCGGCAAGTCCACCCTGCTCAATGTAGCGGCGGGTTTGCTGCAACCGTCGTCGGGCAAGGTCACCGTCTTCGGTGAGCCGCTGGCGGGCATCAACCATCGCGCGGGCTACATGTTCCAGGGCGAGGCGCTCATGCCTTGGCGCAATGCCTTGTCCAATGTGATGGCCGGGCTGGAGTTTGCGGGCGTCTCGGCTGGCGAGTGCCAACAGCGCGGCATGGATTGGCTCAGGCGAGTCGGACTGGGCGGCTTCGAAGACCGTTATCCGCACCAGATGTCCGGCGGCATGCGCAAGCGCACCATGCTCGCCCAGACGCTGATTCGCGATCCGGACATCATCCTGATGGATGAGCCGTTTTCGGCCTTGGATATCCAGACCCGGCAACTCATGGAAAATGAAGTGCTGGAGATCTGGATGTCCCGCCGCAAGGCGGTGCTGTTCATTACTCATGACCTGGACGAAGCCATCGCGATGAGCGACCGCGTCGTCGTGCTCTCGGCGGGCCCTGGCACTCACCCCATCGGTGAATTCGTCATCGATATTCCGCGGCCCCGCGATGTGGCCGAGGTACGCAACCAGCCCCGCTTTGTGGAACTGCACAAAGCGATCTGGGATGTCCTGCGCGAAGAAGTCTTGAAGGGCTATGCCCAACAGAAACGGGCCTGAGATGTCAAAGAAATCCAATATCCTCGTTCTGCGGTTCTGGCAGGTGCTCCTGCTGGTGATCGTACTTGTGGCCTGGCACCTGGCTTCCCAGGATCGCAACTTCGCCTTTTTCTTCGGCCAGCCGGTCGAAGTCGCCAAGGTGATCTGGAAGTGGTTTGTGACCGATGCCAATATCTACCACCATCTGGGCATCACGCTGAGTGAAACGCTGTTGGCGTTCGTGATCGGTACGGTGGCCGGCTTGCTCTTCGGGCTGTGGCTGGGCCTGTCGCCGGGCCCAAGCGCCTTGCTGGACCCTTACATCACGGCGGCCAACTCCATGCCGCGCGTCATCCTGGCGCCTATTTTCGGCATGTGGTTCGGCCTGGGGATCTGGTCGAAGGTCGCGCTGGCCGTGACGCTCGTCTTCTTCATCGTCTTTTTCAACGTCTACCAGGGTGTCAAGGAAGTCTCCACCACGTTGCTGGATAACGCGCGCATGCTGGGCGCCAACCGCAAGCAGCTGCTGCGTCATGTGTACATTCCGTCTGCCACGAGCTGGGTCTTCTCCAGCCTGCATACCTCGGTCGGTCTCGCCTTCGTGGGGGCTGTTGTTGGTGAATACCTGGGGTCGGCCAGCGGGGTCGGGTATCTGATCCTTCAGGCGGAAGGCACGCTAGACGTCAACACCGTGTTCGCGGGCATCGTGGTGCTGACGATCTTTGCACTGGTGCTGGACGGTATGGTCTCGCTGGTCGAAGACCGCATGCTGGCCTGGCGACCCAAAGCGGGCGTCACCGAGAAGCTCTAAGCGTGTGTGTGCGTACACCTCTGCCTCCGCGGCGGAGGTGTCGCTGCTTTAAGTTCAGGCCGTTCGCGCGAGCAGGGCATCGAGCTTGATAGCGTCAGCGGAAAAGCTGCGTATGCCTTCGGCGAGCTTTTCTGTGGCCATGGCGTCGTCATTGAGCCCGGTCCGGAACGCGACCTCATCGGTGGCTTCTTTCTCGGGCGGATTGCGTCGCGCGCCTTCGGGCTCGAGCTGCGGCTCCAGCGGCTCGGTGCTTGCATTCAATTCATTCAAAAGCTCCGGGCTGATCGTCAGCAGGTCGCAACCTGCCAACGCCCGGATTTGGCCGATGTTGCGAAAACTCGCGCCCATGATTTCCGTGGGAATGTCGTAGGCTTTGTAATAGTCGTAGATACGTCGGACTGAGCGCACGCCCGGATCGTTCGCCCCGGCACTGGCCGCTTCATCCCAGTCGGCGCCGGCGGCTTTTTTGTACCAGTCGTAGATTCGGCCCACGAACGGTGAAATCAGCTGGACTTTGGCCTGTGCGCTCGCGACGGCTTGGGGCAAGGAAAACAGCAAGGTCATGTTGCAGCGTATGCCTTCGGACTGCAACTGACGAGCCGCCTGTATGCCTTCCCACGTGGAAGCCAGCTTGATCAGCACGCGTTCGCGCGAGATACCGCTTTGCTCATAAAGGGCGATCAGGTCGTGGGCACGATCGATGCTGCCGTTGACATCGAACGAGAGGCGGGCATCGACTTCGGTGGAAACGCGCCCGGGGATGATTTCCAGGATTTCTCGACCCAGCGCCACCAGAAGCCGATTCGCTTTTTCGGTGATATCCGCGCCCGCGTGATCGGTAATTATTTGATCCAATAAGTAACGATATTCGTCTTTTTGGATGGCCTTCAGAATGAGCGAGGGGTTGGTCGTGGCATCGGTAGGCCGGTATTTCCGGATTGCCTCGATGTCGCCGGTATCGGCCACAACCGTTGTATGGCGGCGCAGAGCTTCGAGTTGTGTTTCCATTTCCGTTGAGCTTTCCGTAAGCGGGGTCAAATGCTTACTGTAGACCATTTCAACTCAATGGCCAGCATTCCTCTTCCCCGTGGTGCGCGGTGTGCACGGGACCGGCCTCCGATCGCGATATAATAGGAAGGTTTGAAAATCGACTTTACAACCGGGGTTTATCGTGCTGCCGTCACTACTTCCAGAGGGATGTGATTCCACTCCTTCAGCCATCCTAGCCTTGGCGGACGGTACCATCTTCAAGGGTGTCTCCATCGGCGCCGATGGTTATTGCGTCGCCGAGATCGTCTTCAACACCGCCATGACGGGTTATCAGGAAATCCTGACCGACCCGAGCTACAACGGCCAAATCGTTACGCTGACTTACCCCCATATCGGAAATACCGGTGTCAATGAAGAAGACGTCGAGTCCGATCGCGTACACGCCGCCGGCCTGGTGGTCCGCGACTGCTCCCTCAGGGTATCGAATTTCCGCTCCACCCAGTCCTTGCCCGAATACCTGAAACAGGAAGGCGTTGTCGCCATCTCCGGCATCGACACTCGCAAGCTCACTCGCATCATTCGAGAGAAGGGCGCTCAGGGCGGCTGCATCCTGGTCGGCGACGACGCCGAGCGGGCCTTGCAACTGGCCCGCGAGTTTCCCGGCATGGTCGGGCAAGATCTCGCCAAGATCGTTTCCGTGAAAGACAAGCGCGAATGGGCGCAAGGCACCTGGCAACTGGGCCGTGGCTACACCACGCCTGCCGAAGCCAAGTACCACGTGGTCGCCTTCGACTTCGGCATCAAGTCCAATATTCTTCGACTGCTCGCTGATCGCGGCTGCCGCATCACGCTGGTGCCGGCCGAAACCTCCGTGGAAGAAGTGCTGGCTCTGAATCCCGACGGCGTCTTCTTGTCCAACGGCCCCGGGGATCCCGAGCCCTGCGGCTATGCCATCGATACGGCGCGTGTTGCGCTGGAACGCAAGATTCCGCTTTTCGGCATCTGCCTGGGTCAGCAGATTCTCGGCTTGGGCCTGACCGGGCGCACCATCAAGATGAAGACCGGCCATCATGGCGCCAACCACCCGGTGCAGGACATCGAAACCGGCCGCGTGTTCATCACCAGCCAGAATCATGGCTTCAATGTCGACCCCGAATCGCTGCCCGAGAACGTCAAGGTGACGCACGTTTCCCTTTTCGACGGCACCTTGCAGGGTTTCGAGCTGACCGACCGGCCGGCTTTCTGCTTCCAGGGGCACCCGGAAGCCAGTCCCGGCCCGCATGACATCGTCGTGCTCTTCGACAAATTCATCAGCCTCATGGCCGGTCAAAAATAATCCCGAATATGCCAAAGCGTACAGACATACAAAGCATCCTCATCATCGGCGCCGGTCCCATCATCATCGGCCAAGCCTGCGAGTTCGACTATTCCGGCGCGCAGGCCTGCAAGGCGCTCAAGGCAGAGGGCTATCGCACCATATTGGTGAATAGCAATCCGGCCACCATCATGACCGATCCGGACACGGCCGACGTCACCTATATCGAGCCCATCACCTGGGAAGTGCTCGAACGCATCATTGAAATCGAGCGTCCGGATGCCGTGCTGCCCACGATGGGCGGCCAAACGGCGCTGAACTGCGCGCTCGATCTTGCCCGCCACGGCGTCTTCGAAAAATATGGCGTCGAGATGATCGGTGCCAATGCCGCCGCCATCGAGAAGGCCGAAGACCGCCTGAAGTTCAAGAATGCCATGGACAGCATCGGCCTGGAATCGGCCAAGTCCGGCGTGGCGCATTCCATGGACGAAGCCTGGGCGGTACAGCGAGAGATCGCCGACTACACGGGGGGTTCCGGCTTCCCGGTGGTCATCCGCCCCAGCTTCACCCTCGGCGGCACGGGCGGCGGCATCGCCTACAACAGCGAAGAGTTCGAAACCATCTGCCGTCGTGGCCTGGAGGCCTCGCCCACGAAGGAACTGCTGATCGAAGAATCCTTGTTGGGCTGGAAGGAATTCGAGATGGAAGTCGTGCGCGACCGCGTCGACAACTGCATTATCGTGTGCTCCATCGAGAACCTCGACCCCATGGGTGTACACACGGGCGACTCCATTACGGTCGCGCCGGCGCAAACCCTGACCGACAAGGAATACCAGGTCCTGCGCGACGCTTCCATCGCGGTCTTGCGAGAGATCGGCGTCGACACCGGCGGGTCCAATGTCCAGTTCGCCATGAATCCGGAGAACGGCCGCCTGATCGTCATCGAAATGAATCCGCGAGTCTCGCGTTCCTCGGCGCTGGCATCCAAAGCCACCGGCTTTCCTATCGCGAAGGTCGCGGCAAGGCTGGCCATCGGCTACACGCTCGACGAACTGCGCAACGAGATTACCGATGGCGCCACGCCCGCATCCTTTGAGCCGGCCATTGACTACGTGGTCACCAAGGTGCCGCGCTTCGCCTTCGAGAAATTCCCGCAGGCCGATTCCCGCCTGACCACGCAGATGAAATCCGTGGGCGAGGTCATGGCCATCGGACGCACCTTCCAGGAATCTTTCCAGAAAGCACTTCGCGGCCTGGAAGTCGGCGTGGACGGCCTGAACCAGAAGACCACCGACCGCGAAAAGCTGCAGGTCGAATTGGGCGAACCGGGCCCTGAGCGCATCTGGTATGTGGGCGACGCCTTCGCCCAGGGCTTCAGCCTGGAAGAAGTCCATGCGCTGACGAAGATCGACCCCTGGTTCCTCGCGCAGATCAAGCAGATCGTCGATATCGAACTCGCGCTCGAGCAGAAGACCTTGTCCGATCTCGATTTCGACAGCATGTGGGAGCTCAAGCGCCGCGGCTTCTCCGATCGCCGCCTGGCCTACTTGCTCGATACGGCGGAAGCCGAAGTGCGCAAGCTGCGTCACCAGATGGGTATCCGTCCGGTCTACAAGCGCGTCGACACCTGCGCCGCAGAGTTCCCCACCACCACCGCGTACATGTATTCCACGTACGAAGACGAGTGCGAAGCGGCGCCCACTGATCGCAAGAAGATCATCGTTCTTGGGGGCGGGCCCAATCGCATCGGCCAAGGCATCGAGTTCGACTACTGCTGCGTACATGCCGCGCTGGCTCTGCGCGAAGATGGTTACGAGACCATCATGGTGAATTGCAACCCTGAAACGGTCTCCACCGACTACGACACCTCTGACCGCCTGTACTTCGAGCCGCTCACGCTCGAAGACGTGCTTGAGATCGTGCACAAGGAAAATCCGGTCGGCATGATCGTGCAGTACGGCGGCCAGACTCCGCTGAAGCTGGCGCGTGCGCTCGAGGCCAATGGCGTGCCCATCATCGGCACCAGCCCCGAGTCCATCGACGTCGCCGAAGACCGCGAGCGTTTCCAGAAGCTGCTGAGCAAGCTTGGCCTGCGCCAGCCGCCCAACCGCACGGCCCGCACTGAAGGCGAAGCCCTGGCCCTGGCCTCCGAGATCGGCTATCCCTTGGTCGTGCGTCCCAGCTATGTGCTGGGCGGCCGCGCCATGGAAATCGTGCACGAGCAGCAGGACCTCGAACGCTATATGCGTGAAGCCGTTCGCGTCAGCAATGATTCGCCGGTGTTGCTTGATCACTTCCTGAACAACGCTACCGAAGTCGACGTGGACTGCCTGTCCGACGGTACCGCTGTGTTCATCGGCGGCGTCATGGAACACATCGAGCAGGCGGGCGTTCACTCAGGCGACTCGGCCTGCAGTCTGCCGCCGTACTCCCTGTCGCCCGAGATCATCGCCGAGATCAAGCGCCAGACCGCCCTGATGGCCCGCGCGCTTAACGTCAAGGGCCTGATGAACGTGCAATTCGCCATCCAGGACGGCGACGTCTACGTGCTGGAAGTCAACCCGCGCGCCTCGCGGACCGTGCCCTACGTGTCCAAGGCGACCGGATTGCAACTGGCGAAGATCGCAGCCCGCGCAATGGCCGGCCGCAGCCTGGAAGAGCAGGGCGTCAGTGAAGAAGTCGTGCCTGATTACTTCTGCGTGAAGGAAGCCGTCTTCCCCTTCGTGAAGTTCCCCGGCGTCGACACTATTCTCGGACCGGAAATGAAGTCCACCGGCGAAGTCATGGGTGTGGGCACGAGCTTCGGCGAAGCCTTTGTCAAGTCGCAGCTTGCCGCCAGCGTGCTGCTGCCTGAATCCGGCACCGCCTTCATCAGCGTACGCGATCAGGACAAGTCCCGTGCAGTGGAAGTCGCGCGCGGCCTGAACTCGCTGGGCTTCAAAGTGATCGCCACACGCGGCACGGCAGCCGCCATCGAGGCCGCCGGGTTGCCGGTGCAAGTCGTCAACAAGGTCACCGAAGGGCGACCTCATATTGTCGACATGATCAAGAACGGCGAGATCGCCCTGGTGATCAACACCGTCGAAGAGCGGCGCAACGCCATCGCCGATTCACGCACCATCCGTACCCACGCGCTTGCGGGCCGGGTCACGTATTTCACCACCATCGCCGGCGCGCGTGCCGCTGTCGAAGGCTTGCAGTACATCCGCAACGGTGCAGGCATGCAGGTCTACTCCCTGCAGTCGCTACACGCGGGAACTGCGGGCCAGGCGGCCTGAGCGCTTGCCTGCCCGCGACCGGCTTTCAGGTCGGCCCGGGCGGGCAACAGACTGCATGGAGCGCGTCTTCATCACGGGAGCGAGCAGCGGCATCGGCGCCGCGCTCGCTCTTTTCTATGCCCGGCGCGGTGCGGCTGTGGCCCTCGTGGGGCGTCGTCGCGAAACCCTTGAATCATTGGCAGCCGCTTTGCCGGGGCAGCACCCCGTCTATGCCCTCGACGTCCGTGACCGCAAAGCCTTGCACAGCGCGGCGCGCGAATTCCTGCAGGGAGGGCCGGTGGATGTGGTGATCGCCGCGGCAGGCATCAGCGTGGGCACGCTTACCGAATGCTCAGAAGACTACGATGTCTTCCGCGCCATACATGAGACCAACCTGATGGCCATGGTAGCCACCTTCGAGCCCTTCATTTCGGGCATGAAAGCCAAGGGGGGCGGGAGGCTGGTAGGCATTGCGAGCGTGGCCGGTGTACGCGGCCTTCCCGGCGCGGGCGCGTATAGCGCTTCGAAGGCGGCCGTTCGCACGTATTGCGAGAGCCTTAGAGTGGAGCTGCACGGCAGTGGCGTGCGCGTGGTGACCATCTCGCCGGGCTTCATCCGCACGCCCATGACGGCAAAAAACCCCTACCGCATGCCCTTCCTGATGCCGGTCGACGAATTTGCCGCAAAGGCTATACAACATATCGACCGCGGAAGCCGTAGCGTGGTGATTCCGTGGCAAATGGGTATCGTGGCGGCGCTGCTGCGTACGGTTCCGGGATGGCTATATGATCGTGTCGCCGTTAAGCGCAAGCGAAAGCCGCGGCAGGGCCAGGGCGATTAGCGACTGCGGGGGGTGGCATTTCATAACGCCTCGTCGACCGGATCCCTCAATAGATGATCGACCAGCAGGCGAGCGGCCGGCGCCAGATCGGCGTAGGACTTGACCGCCAGCACAAGGTGGCGCTGGGCCCAGGTCTCTTCGAGGCCGCACATCACGAGCTTAAGGTTCGGGCCGAAAAATTCGGCGATTCTTCGGGGGACGGCGCCGATGCCCATGCCGGCCTGAATCATTCTGCATTGGGCATCGAAGCTCGTCACCTGGACCTTGCAGCGCCACGCTCGTTCATGTTCGGCGGCCGCGCGCTGGAGAAGCAGGTTGGGGTGACTGTGAGTATGCAGCCCGACATAGTCATAATCCAGGGTGTCCTTGAAATGCACCCGGCTGAAGGACGCCAGGGGATGCTCGGGCGGAGCCAGTATCACGAGCTCGTCCTTCCGGTAGTTGTGATATTCCAAATCGATGGTGGCGATGCCGCGCGCTAGCAGTCCGATGTCGGCCTCCTGGTTGTTCACGGCTTCTGCGACGGCCAGGCTGATATGCTCCTGCAGACCGACCTGCACCAGCGGATGCCTGTCCATGAAGCCACGCAAGTCACCCGGGAGAAACTGCACGATGCACGAGATGTTGGCGGCGATCTGCACTTGCCCGGTCACGCCGCTCGCGTAGTCACGCATCTGGAGGATTACACCGTCCAGCTGACTGAGGATGCGCTGAGCCATGTTCCGCAATGCCAGCCCTGCGGGCGTTGGAACCACGCCCTTGTTGTTGCGCACCACAAGCTGAACGCCCAGCAGCGTTTCGAGATCGCTCATCCGCTTGCTGATGGCCGCGGGCGCGATATGGGACTGCTCTGCCGCCGCAGCGATAGTGCCTCGTTCAAGCACAGTCAGGAAGAGCCTGAGAGTTTTGGGGTCGATCTTCATAGCGGACGTATTCAATGTGAAATTCCGTGATCACGCAAGTCTTTGGCCATCACATTCTACGATGGTGCGTTCGTAAAAGGTCGCTGTACTGCCGTGGAGACAGAGTGTGACAATCCTCCGATTCGACAAGGTTGCGGAGGATGAGCATGCGCGATGAGGCAAACATCAAGGGCGGGTTCAGCGGCGAGCTGAGCTATGGAGAGCGGCCGACGCTGCTGGTGATCGACTTTCAGCGGGGATTCACCGAGCAGGCTCTCAGCCCGTTGGCGTCGAATTGCGACGCCCAAATTGACAAGACCAATGAGTTGATACGCGCCATTCGCGGCGTGGGGACGATCATCTATACGATCATCGGCTACGACGCCAACTTCATCGACACCGGGCTATGGGCCAAGAAAGCTGTTTCACTCCGCACCCTGGTGCGAGGAACGCCGGCATGCGAACTGGACCCGCGGCTCGAATACGACGCGTCCCAGGACATCATTCTGTACAAGAGCCAGGCGTCTGCGTTCTATGGCACGCCACTGAGCGCGATTCTGGCGTCCAATCGCACGGACACGCTCATCGTGGCAGGTGCCACCACCAGCGGATGCGTGCGTGCAAGTGTGGTCGATGCCATGCAAAACGGCTACGCGCCGTTCGTGGCCATGGATTGCGTGGCCGACCGATCGGCGGCGCAGCATCAGAGCAATCTCATCGACATGGCGAGCAAGTACGGCGAAGTGCATGACAACACCCGACTTGTTTCGTACCTGCACAGCCTAGCCCGGCGCTAAGTGTGTCGGGTCAGATTTAGAACAATATATCCTCAGGAGATGACCATGAAAATCAAGCGTTTTTTCGGTAGCGTGCTCGCATGCGCCTTGTTCGGCGCCTCGGCCAACGCTGCAGCACAGAAGACCCACGAGCTGACGTTCTCGACCTATCTGCCGCCGGCCTACGAGTATGCCTGGAAGCCAGTCGAAAACTTCGTGAAGAAGGTCGAGGAGCGCAGTGAGGGACGGGTAAAAATCAACGTCTTTCACTCAGCACAACTGTTTGACGGTTACGAAGAGCTCCCCGCGTTGTCACGCGGGGATATCGATATCGCCAACATGACGTCTACCTATCCGAGCGGTACGGTGCCGGCACTGAGTGTCTTTACACTGCCTTTCCTGTTCGATAGCACCGATCACCTCAAGCGGGCTCTGGATGCCGGCCTGTTCGATCTCGGTGTTGCCGACGAGATGAAGAATCAGCATGACGCCATCGTGCTGGGATACGCACCTTGGGATCCTTATGAGTTCTATTCCCGCCGCACGCCCTTGAAAACTGGCGAAGACGTTAAAGGCAAGGTCTGGGCTTCCACTGGTTCCATCGACGCGCAGGCAATTCAGGCGTTGGGTGGTTCTCCCACCAGCCTGCCTTCTTCCGAACTCTACCTCTCCTTCGACCGGGGCGTGATCGACGCCACGCCGCGCCCTTTGCTGACCGGCATGGGCCGTACGCTTTATGAAGTCGCCAAGCATATTTCCCTGGTGAACTTCGGGCTCGATATTTCTCTGCTGGCCATCAACCGCCAGAAGTGGGAATCGCTGCCGGAAGACATCCAGCAGATCATTATGCAGGCTGCGAAGGAGCGTGACGAAGAGCAGCTGGCGCTTGTGAAGGCCTTCATCACGGATTCCCTGAAAAAGTATGAGTCGCACGGTGTTGAAATCCACCGGGTGGCACCCGAGGAAATCGAGAAGATGCGCGCCCAGACCCGGCCGGTCATTGACGAGTGGGTCAAGACCGTCGACAACGGCGAGGCCTATCTGAAACTTGTCAACGAAACGCGCAACCCCTGAACGCAGATGCCGCAATCCCCATGAATCGGCGCCTTTGAGCTAATCGCGGTTGAGGCCGCAGCCCATGTTCAACGGCCCGTAGGGTTTGCGGCGTTTTTTGATCGAGGAACTCATGAGCCGCCTATTACGACTATATGGGCGATCTGTGGACGGCGTGAATTCGTGCGCCGTTTTTTTATCCCAGATCGCGCTGCTGATACTGATGCTGGTGACGACCTATGCAGTCGTCGCGCGCTATTTCTTTCGCAGTCCCAGCATCTACGCCACCGAAGTTTGTGTTTATCTGCTGCTGGTATGCACCTGGTTTTCGGTGGGCTACATACACCGCCAGGGTCGCCATGTACGGGTAGAGGTCTTTCTGAACATACTCGGCCCAAAGGGTCAGCGCGTCGCCAACTTCGTGTCGGGGCTGTGCATTCTGGGCTTCTGCGCCGTGCTGGTGTGGGCGGGCTACATGGTCGCTGAAACGGCCTTGCTGCGGAACTACCGTTCAACCTCCGTGTTGCGGTTTCCCTTGTGGATCACGTACGGTCTGATTCCGGTCGGCGGACTCCTGCTCGGACTGACCGCCATCCAGAGGCTCCTTCTGCCGGAAGCGGATATGCAATCTGAGCAGGAAAAGGAATTCTGATCATGGACCCATGGATGATATTCACGGCCATCATGGTTTCGTTCGCCGTGCTGATGGTGATCGGTACCCCCATTTTTGCGGCGCTGGGTGTGTCCAGTGTCGCCGGCATCTTGTTGCATTCCGGCTGGAACGGTCTGCAAGTGATTCCGCCGACTTTGCAACGCGGCATGGCGAGCTACTCGCTCATTGCGATTCCGCTGTTCATCCTGATGGGTGAGGTCATCGCCCGGACGTCGATTGGCGGCCGCCTCTACCAGCTGTTTTACTTGCTGACCAGCCGGCTGCCTGGCGGGCTGGGCATTGCCAGCGTCGGTAGCTCGGCGGTATTCGGCGCGATGAGCGGCGTCAGCGTGGCAGGTGCAGCCACCATCGGCCGATTCGCAATCCCCGAAATGTTGAAGCGAGGTTATGACCCGGGCTTGTCGGGCGGCGCCATTGCCGCAGCAGGCGCCCTGGCGCTGCTGATACCCCCTAGCATTGGTTTTGTGCTGTATGGCGAGATTGCGGACCAGTCGATCGGCAAGCTCTTCATTGCAGCGCTGTTACCGGCGGCGCTGGTCATTGCACTGATGATTCTGTATATCGTCGGGCTCAGCATCGTCAAGCCAGAACTTGCCCCGCGACAGAAAGAGCAGGTGTCGGTGCGCGCTATTTTTTATGCGCTCAAGGATATCTGGAGCGTCATCCTCTTGATCTTTTTGGTCATTGGAACGATCTACCTGGGTGTCGCCACCCCCACTGAAGCGGCGGCCATCGGCGCTGCGGGAGCGTTTTTAATTGCGCTGGTGTATCGCGAACTGAATTTCGCCGGGGTCTGCGCAATTCTGCGCTCGACCGTTGTCACCAGCGGCATGATTCTGCTGATTCTGGCTTCCGCGTTGTTGTTCGGCTATATCATGACGCGGCTGATGATGCCCCAGAAACTGGTGGCGTTGATCTCTGCGTCGTCGCAGCCGGAATGGGTGATCTTGTTGATGATACTGATCTTCCTGGTCATCATCGGCATGTTTCTGGATATTGTCTCGCTTATCCTCATTACGACGCCGATCCTTCTTCCCGTCGTGGTCACTCTTGGGTACGACCCCATATGGTTCGGCGTGATCATGATCATCACGTGCGAAATGGCATGCATCACCCCTCCGGTGGGGCTGAATCTCTATGTCATCAAGGGGATAGCGCCACAGATCACCTTGCGGCAGATCACGATGGGCGCCTTGCCATTCGTGGGAGTGGAAGTCCTGGCGATCGTGATTCTCACCATCTTCCCCGCGATCGCGCTCTGGTTGCCGAGCATTATGTGACGCGTCGCTAGAGGAGAGTCGGCCCCTTCGAGTCGCCTTTCAGCGCCCGCCCGGATACGCGTTCGTGCGGGCGTTTTTCATGGTGCATGCGATTGCAGGAATCCCTGCGTCGGTGCTCGTATAAGGTGAGGGTACCGTCATGCTTGATTGCTTTACAGCGTTTCGGTCCGACTGACAGAATTCGTTTTCAGAGTCTTTACGTATGAGGTAGCACAATGCAAGGCTCCAGCGGAAACACGCCCCGGACACTGTTCGCCAAGCTTTGGGACAGCCATGTGGTGAAGCCCTATGATGCGCAGCGGGATCTGCTGTACATCGACCGCCATTTGGTCTATGAAGTGACCAGTCCACAGGCATTCGAAGGGTTGCGCCTGCGCGGGTTGCGCCCCTGGCGCGCGGAAACCGTATTGGCCACTGCCGACCACAATGTGCCAACGACGGACAGGCATCTCGGTGTGCGCGACACCTTGGCGAAAGACCAGATCCAACAGCTTTCCGAGAACTGCCGTGAATTCGGCATCCGGGAATTTCCGCTGGGCGACGTCCGCCAGGGCATCATCCATGTCATCGGGCCGGAGCAGGGCGCGACACTGCCCGGCATGAGCATCGTGGCGGGCGACTCCCATACCAGTACGCATGGGGCTTTTGCCGCGCTGGCTTTCGGCGTGGGCACTTCCGAGGTCGAGCATGTTCTCGCCACTCAATGCCTCGCGGTGCAGCGGCTCAAGACCATGCGCATCACGGTCACGGGATCGCTGTCCGAGAACGTGACTGCAAAAGATCTGATCCTGCACATCATCCGTTTGCTGGGCGTGGACGGCGCGATTCAACATGCGATTGAGTTCGCTGGCGATGCTGTAAGCGCCTTGTCCATGGAAGCGCGCATGACACTGTGCAACATGGCTATCGAAGCCGGCGCCCGGGTGGGCCTGGTCGCCGTGGACGAGCGCACCGTCGATTATCTGTGTGGCCGCCCCGATGCGCCCTCTGGGGAGGATTGGGAACATGCGGTGGCCTACTGGCGCACCTTGGTCAGCGATCCGGATTCGGTTTTCGACAAGGAAATCAGCATCCGGGGCGAAGACGTCGTCTCCATGGTCACGTGGGGCACTTCGCCTGATATGTCTGTCTCGCTTGACGACTGCGTACCTGGCCCGGATGCCTTGCAGAACGCCACCCAGCGCGCCGGCGCTCTCAGGGCCTTGCAATACATGAAGCTGACCCCCGGCACGCCGCTACGTCAGATCAGGGTCGATAAGGTCTTCATCGGCTCGTGCACCAACGCGCGTATCGAGGATCTACGCGCGGCGGCCAAGGTGGTGGCCGGCAAGCGGGTTGCGGCCTCCGTAAGGCAGGCCTTGGTGGTGCCCGGGTCCGGCCTGGTCAGGAAGCAGGGCGAGGCGGAAGGTCTTGACCGGGTGTTTCGCGAGGCAGGTTTCGAATGGCGGGAACCTGGCTGTTCCATGTGTCTGGGCATGAATGATGATCGCCTTTCAGAAGGCGAACGCTGTGCCTCGACATCCAACCGCAACTTCGAAGGCCGGCAGGGGGCAGGCGGCATGAGCCATCTTGTCAGCCCGGCCGTGGCGGCAGCCACCGCGATTGCGGGCCGTTTTGCGCACCCTGACGAGGTCTGAATGCAACCGTTCACCGTTTTGAAATCGTGTGCCGTCCCCTTGGATCTCGCCAACGTGGATACCGACGCACTGATGCCCAAGCAGTTCATGAAAACCATCAAGCGCACGGGTTTGGGAGACTACCTGTTCGACGCCTGGCGCCATGCGGATCCAGGCTATCCCGGCAAGCCCGCCCACGAGCGGACTCCGAACCCGGATTTTCCCTTGAATCGCCCCGAGTATGCCGGCGCGCAGATCCTGCTGGGACGAGAGAATTTCGGTTGCGGCTCCAGCCGCGAGCATGCCTGCTGGGCGCTGGCTGATTATGGGATCCGCGCCGTCATTGCTCCGAGCTTCGCCGACATTTTCCATAACAACTGCTTCAAGAATGGCCTGTTGCCCATTGTGCTGGAAGCGCAGCATATCGACGAATTGTTCGCAAGCCTGCGCAAGCAGCCCCGACAGCACTGGGAAATCGACCTACCTGCTCAACTGGTGCGTACGCAGGACGGTCGATCCTTCGCTTTCGAGATCGATGAATACCGCAAGCACTGCCTCATCGAGGCCCTGGACGATGTGAGCATCACCCTGCAGTCGGCAGGGGAAATCCGCGAGTACGAAGCGCGGCGCAAAGCATCGGAGCCCTGGCTTTTCAAGGGCGACCGATGCCGGGAGCCCGGGCGGGTTGTGGAGTGAGGCAGCCGCCTCAAGTGTGCATGACATCGTCCAGCGCGGGCATGTCGAGATGGCCGACTTGGTTCCACACGCCCATGCGCCATGCGCCGTCGGTATGGATGTCGAAGACGTTGATGCTGGTGTTGAGTATCGTGCCTTCGCGCTTTACAGTCAGGGCGTGTCCGTTGCTCCTGCGCCAGACCACGTCGATGACCCCGCCATGCGCGAACACCAGCACGTTTCGGCCGGGGTATTCGCGGGCGTAGCCTTCGAAGGCGGCGACAATGCGCTCGGCGAACCGGGAGAACGATTCGCCTTCTTCGATATGGAGGTCCGGGTCGCGAAGGTTCACGCCCTGGCCCGTCTCTCCGCCGGACAGCGCTGCCCAGTCCATGCCCTGGTAAATGCCGTAGTTGCGTTCACGAAGGTTCTCGCTCGTGATGACAGGAAGATTCAAGTGCTGGGTAGCGATACGGGCCGTTTCGGCCGCTCGGGACAGGTCACTGCTCAATACGGCATGGAAAGCGGGACCGCCGGCGGCCTGGAGATGTTGCCCCAGGCGGCGGGCTTGCTCCAGCCCCATTTCGCTTAGCGGGATGTCCAGCCAACCCTGCAGGCGCCGGTTGGCGTTCCATTCCGTTTCGCCGTGACGGATCAGCCAAAAGTGTGTCGTATCCATGCCGCCATTTTAGCAAAGGGCTTTCCTTCGCCGCGGCGCTCAAAAGGTTCGTGAATCTTTGATCTGCCGCGCCGATATGCGGCGGTGGATGCCGGACCGGAGTAAATATCTGTTGCAGAATCGCCGGGCCTCGCCGTACACTTCGCGACGGCCCGCGTGGGCGCCCGCCTCTGTCAGTTGCGCGAAGCGAGGGGACGGGGCGGCTGCCGCTTGCGCCGCATCCCAAATTCCTCCTTCATATACATGTCAGATTCCTTCTTTCCCCGCTGGCGCCGCATCGATGGCAGCGCGCCCGGCGCGGTAGTCCAGCCCGACGAATGTCTGCCCTGGCCACAGAATATCGCGATGGGTGCCCAGCACGTGGTGGCTATGTTCGGCTCCACAATTCTGGCCCCCTTGCTGATGGGCTTCGACCCGAACGTCGCGATTCTCATGTCGGGCGTCGGGACATTGATTTTTTTCCTGTTTGTGCGCGGTCGCGTGCCCAGCTATCTGGGTTCGAGCTTCGCCTTCATCGGCGGTGTGATCGCAGTGACTGGCTACGCCGGTGCGGGTCCAAACGCCAATATCGGTGTGGCGCTGGGTGCCATCATCGCTTGCGGGCTCGCCTATACCTTGATCGGCCTTATCGTCTGGTGGGTCAATGCGAGGACAGGTGGGGATGCACAGTGGATCAACCGCTGGATGCCTCCGGTGGTCACAGGTTCGGTGGTGGCTGTCATCGGTCTGAACCTCGCGCCCATTGCCACCCGCAGTGCCATGGGCGGCACCAACTTCGAGGCCGTGATGGCTCTGATCACGGTACTGTGCGTGGGCGGTGTTGCCGTCTATACGCGCGGCACTGTGCAGCGTCTTCTTATTCTTGTGGGACTGCTGCTGGCCTGCGTCATCTACGCTGTGCTCACCAACGGTCTGGGCATGGGCAAGCCCATCGATTTCAGCGGCGTGGCCGCGGCGCCGTGGCTGGGCCTGCCCAGTTTCAGCGCCCCAGTATTCGAACTTCATGCCATGAGCGTGATCGTGCCGGTCGCCATCATTCTCGTTGCCGAGAACCTGGGTCACATCAAGGCCGTGAGCGCCATGACGGGCAAGAACCTCGATGCCTATCTGGGCCGCGCGTTTGTGGGCGATGGCATTGCCACCATGGTATCCGGCTCGGTCGGGGGCACCGGGGTGACCACCTACGCCGAAAACATCGGCGTGATGACGGTCACGCGCATCTATTCGACACTGGTGTTCGTCGTTGCGGCGCTGATTGCCATCGGCCTGGGTTTCTCTCCGAAGTTTGGGGCGCTCATCCAGACCATACCGGGCCCTGTGCTGGGAGGAATGTCGGTGGTGGTGTTCGGCCTGATCGCTGTAGCGGGCGCACGCATCTGGGTCGTGAACCAAGTTGATTTCAGCGAAAATCGCAACCTGATCGTGGCCGCCGTAACGCTTGTCCTGGGCGCCGGAAACTTTACCGTTCAGTTCGGCGACTTCAAGCTCGACGGAATCGGGACCGCCACCTTCGGCGCCATATTTCTTTACGCGCTGCTGCGTATCGGAGCCCAGCGCAGGGCGCTTGGCTAAGCTCCTGCGAGCACCGGCGGCTGTCCGCCTGTATGCGCGCCTATATGCCTGCCGAATTCGGCAGGCAAGCTTGCATTTTTCTCGAACTTTGCGGACAATAAGCCAACACTCCCCGGTACACACCCATGCCGGGGTTTTGTTTTAGGTCCTGCTCAGGCGCGTTTCCCTCACCCGACACTCCAGGCGTCAAGCCTGAGTCCTGTCATGCGCCGGGCGTCTCGGGCCGCTTCAAAACACCGTCTGTCTGTCGGCGCTCCAGCAGGAGCGTCTTTTTACTTTTGATTCAGGAAATAGTATGTCTGCGATCCCGTTGACTGCAGGTGGCGCTGAGCGCTTGCAAGCCGAACTGCACCGTCTGAAGACGGTCGACCGCCCCGAGGTCATCAACGCCATTGCGGAAGCGCGGGCGCAAGGTGACCTCTCCGAAAACGCCGAGTACGATGCAGCTCGCGAGCGCCAGGCGTTCATAGAAGGCCGTATCAAGGAGCTGGAAGGCACGCTTTCCAACGCACAAATCATCGATCCCACGGCATTGAATGTCGATGGTCGTGCCGTCTTCGGCGCCACGGTCGAGATCGAGGAAATCGAGTCCGGCCAGCGCCTGACCTATCAAATCGTGGGCGACGTGGAAGCCGACATCCGCTCCAGCAAAATTTCGGTGTCCAGCCCAGTGGCCCGTGCGCTGATCGGCAAATCGGAAGGCGATGTCGTCGAGGTGTTGGCGCCCGGCGGCACGCGTGAATACGAGATCATCACGATCAGCTACGTCTGAGCCTGCCTCGGGGAGCCGCTTGGCGTGCTCCCGGCCGCTCATGTGGCGGCGCGGCGCGTTCCATTTGAAATCCAGCCCGGCGATATTCTGCAAGGGCTGTATTTTTTTGGGCGACCTTTCTTCAGGGGCGGCTGCGGCGCACGCCGGCACGCAGGGATAATGCGCTGCCGCTACGGCGAGGTATCCGGGGAGCCGCTGCGCCACGCGCGGGTATACGCGTACGAGCGGGCTTCTCAAAGCCGGTATCCGGCGTTTTCTGGGATGCCTCGCGCGACTGTTGCTTGCGCGCCTTTTCATCACGACGGGTCTTGGTCTGACCGGTGGCCGCCAGCTTTTTGGGCGTATAGGGCTCTGCAGGCTTGCGAACCGCGCGCGTGGGAGCTTCCTTTTCGGCCTGCAGGAAGGGCGAGCGCGCATCGGGGTCGGGGCGGTATATGATTAGTGTCTTACCCAGATGATGTACATTGGCGCAGGACAGCGTTTCACAGATCGTTTCCAGCATGGAGCCGCGTGCTTCGCGGTCGTCTCCGGCCACGCGCACCTTGATCAGCTGGTGCGCCTTGAGATTCAGGTCGATTTCCTTGAGTACGGATTCAGTCAGGCCCCGGTCGCCAATCAGCACGACGGGACGCAAGGGGTGGGCGGCTGCGCGCAGGGCGCTACGCTCCTGGGAAGTAATGTCGAGTTTTGGCATGGTGGAATTGTACGGGAATGGCCAAGAAAAAATTTTCCAAGAACTGGGTTATGCAGCATATTAATGACCCATACGTCAAACAGGCGCAACAGAAAGGTTACAGGGCGCGTGCGGCATTCAAGCTCACAGAACTGCTCGACACTGAGAAGTTGTTGCGCAAGGGCGATGTCGTCGTCGATCTGGGCTCGGCGCCAGGTAGCTGGTCGCAGGTTGCGCGAGAGCGCCTGGCGGGCACCGGCGGCCTGATCGAAGGCCGCGTGATCGCGCTCGATCTGCTGCCCATGGAGCCCATCGCAGGCGTTGAGTTCCTGCAGGGCGACTTCCGCGATGATGCCGTGCTGCATCAGCTCGAAGCCTTGCTCGGCGGTGAAAAAGTCGACCTTGTCATTTCCGATATGGCCCCCAACCTATCGGGGGTGAGTTCGGCCGATTCGGCCCGCATCCAGCATGTGTGCGAGCTCGCCATGGAATTTGCATGTGCGCACCTGAAGCCGGAAGGCGCGCTGATCGTCAAGGCTTTCCATGGCAGCGGTTTTTCGCAGATTGTCGAGACGTTCAAGCGACGGTTCAAGCGTGTCGTGGAGCGCAAGCCCAAAGCGTCGCGTGACAAGTCGTCCGAGACGTTTCTGGTAGCGCGCGGCGTCAAGGATTGAGCCGCAAGGGCTTTAAGGTTTTTGTAAACAGGGCGTTCTCATTCGGGTAGAATGAACGCTTGACCGTATGCTCGTCATGAATGTCGTTCGCTGTAACGGTAGCCATGCGGGCGAACCCCCTTCCCGGAGCCTATTGCTCCGCCGACGGATACCGGTTACGAACCGGGTCTTTCGCGGGCGGCGTTGCCGCCAAGAGTGCACCGGCCGGGGGCGTCGCAGTTTCTAGGAGGTTGGCTTTGAACAACTCGTTTTCCAAGGTGGCGATCTGGATGGTGATCGCATTGGTGCTGTTCACTGTGTTCAAGCAGTTCGACGGCCGCGCACCCATCACAGACAACGTGACCTACACGCAATTCATGACTGATGCGCAAGCAGGGCGTATCAGCAAGGTGGATATCCAGGGCGACACACTTTATGTCACGCCCGATTCCGGCCGCCCGTACAGCCTGACTTCGCCCGGCGACCTCTGGATGGTGCCTGAGCTGGTCAAGAACGGAGTGCAGGTCTCCGGCCGCGCGCGCGAAGAGCCGTCCTTCCTGACCAGCCTCTTCATTTCCTGGTTCCCGATGCTGCTCCTGATCGGTGTCTGGATTTTCTTTATGCGTCAGATGCAGGGCGGCGGAAAGGGCGGGGCCTTCAGTTTCGGCAAGTCCCGCGCACGCATGCTCGACGAAAACACGAACCACATCACGTTTTCCGATGTCGCCGGTTGCGACGAAGCCAAGGAAGACGTTCAGGAACTGGTCGACTTCCTGCGTGATCCCACCAAATTCCAACGTCTGGGTGGTCGGATTCCCCGCGGCGTACTGCTTGTAGGCCCCCCGGGGACCGGCAAGACCTTGCTCGCAAAAGCCATTGCTGGCGAAGCCAAGGTCCCCTTCTTCAGCATCTCGGGCTCCGATTTTGTAGAGATGTTCGTCGGGGTCGGTGCTGCCCGCGTTCGCGACATGTTCGAGAACGCCAAGAAGCAGGCGCCCTGCATCATTTTCATCGATGAAATCGACGCCGTGGGCCGCCAGCGTGGCGCCGGCCTGGGCGGCGGCAACGACGAACGCGAACAGACGTTGAACCAACTGTTGGTCGAGATGGACGGTTTCGAAACGGGGCAGGGCGTGCTGGTCATCGCCGCCACGAACCGTCCCGACGTCCTCGACCCAGCCTTGCTGCGTCCCGGTCGCTTCGACCGCCAGGTGGTCGTTGCGCTTCCCGACATGCGCGGTCGCGAACACATTCTGAAAGTACATATGCGCAAGGTGCCTCTCGCCACCGACGTCGACGCCACCGTGCTCGCGCGCGGCACGCCGGGATTTTCGGGCGCCGATCTGGCCAACCTGGTCAACGAGGCCGCGCTGTTCGCGGCGCGCCGCAGCGGGCGCACCGTGGAGATGGGCGATTTCGAAAAGGCCAAGGACAAGATCATCATGGGCGCCGAGCGCCGGACGCTGATCATGCCCGAAGAAGAGCGGCGCAACACGGCGTACCACGAATCCGGCCACGCGCTGGTGGCGCGCTTGCTGCCCAAGACGGATCCCGTGCACAAGGTCACCATCATCCCGCGCGGCCGTGCGCTTGGGGTGACCATGCAGTTGCCTGAGAACGACCGCTACAGCATGGACAAAGAACGCCTGCTGAACATGATCGCGGTGCTCTTCGGCGGCCGTATCGCCGAAGAGGTCTTCATGAACCAGATGACCACCGGCGCATCGAACGACTTCGAACGTGCGACGGCCATCGCTCGGGACATCGTCACCCGTTACGGGATGACTGACTCCCTTGGCCCCATGGTTTATGCCGAGAATGAGGGCGAGGTCTTCCTCGGCCGCAGCGTGACTAAAACCACGCACGTGTCCGAAGCAACGATGCAAAAGGTCGACGACGAGATCCGCAAGATCATCGATGAGCAGTACACGGTGGCGCGTACGCTCATCGAAGACCACAGCGACAAGATGCATGCCATGGCGGCTGCCCTGCTCGAATGGGAAACCATCGACGCCGATCAGATCAATGACATCATGGAAGGCAAGTCGCCGCGTCCTCCGAAGTCGT
>JAEWFK010000148.1 GCA_023388835.1 Pseudomonadota bacterium
CAAGCTGCGCCACATCAGGCGGAAGTTGTCCGAGTTCTGCGTTGGCCAGGGCAGCCGCCTTCTTGAGTATGCCCAATGCAGACACGATGGGCGCGCGCCAGCGGAAGCGGTCCACACCGATCGGAAAATTTTGTATGGAGCGTTGCGTCTGGGCGCCCCAGTAACGATGGGCGGGAACTAGGATCTCGCCCATGGAGTCGGTCTCTGTCCGCATTTCGATTCCTGCGCGCGTATCGGTCATATTCATTTCCTTATGTGTGGTTCATCCTGCGATCGTCTGCGCCGCCGGCTGGAACTTTCCGGCCCAGGCTTGCGCGGCGTCCAGCATGCGGTTGGCAAATCCCCACTCGTTATCGAACCACAGGAAGAGATTCGCAAACCCTTCGCCGTTGGTCTTCGTCTGGCTGCCGTCGATGATCACGGAATTCGGATTGTGGTTGAAGTCAATCGAAGCATGCGGGTGATTGGAGTAGGCGATCAGCCCCGGCGAGCGGAGGCTCAGGTCCATGAGCGCGGCATTCAGTTCTGCAATGCTGACGTCCTGTCCCAGCTTGAGCATGAGGTCGATGGCCGAAACGTTCAGAATAGGCACGCGGATCGCTTTGGCCTGCACCCGACCATGAATCCACGGCAAGAGCCGCTCCACACCCTGCGCAAGCCCGGTGGATACCGGCACGATGGACTGCATGGCGGAACGCGTGCGGCGCAAGTCCTTGTGATGGTAACCGTCAATCAAGGGCTGATCGTTCATGACCGAGTGCAGGGTGGTGAGAAAGGCGTGCTCGACGCCATAGCGCTCATGCAGGGCGGCGAGCACAGGAACACTCGCGTTGGTGGTGCACGAAGCATTGGACAATATCGCGGCATCAGCGGGGATTTGATCTTCGTTGATGCCATACACCACGGTGTAGTCGACATCGTCCGCGCTTTCGCCGGGGTGTGAGACGAGCAGACGCGGACACCCGGCCGCAAGGAAACGCTGGAAATCGGCGCGGGTGCCGTAGCGGCCCGAGCACTCCAGAACGACGTCGACATCGAGAGATGCCCAGTCGACGTCTTCCGGACGGCTGACATGCGTCACGCTGATTTCAGCGCCATTGACCCATAAGCGGCCATCGCCCTGCTCCACTGTTCCCGGGAATATGCCGTGAGTGGAGTCGAACTGCGAAAGATACGCCATGGTGTCCAGATCGGACGGTTCGTTGATGGCCACCACCTGCATGCGATCACGCCACGGCGACTCATGCAAGGCACGCAGCACGCAGCGCCCTATGCGTCCATAACCGTTGATGGCGATGCGTAAAGGGGCCGCCGGAGGCAGGTTGCTGCGAGAATGTGTGATCATGTGTCTGGGCAGAAAGATGAAGCCGGATCCAGACACATGATAACGCCATCAATATTGGTGGCTGTAATTCAACTGCAGGATATTGAGCCCTGGATTCGGGCGCTTGATCCCCGCATTCGAATAGTGAGAGAACCGCAGACTCAGGCGGCTGTCTTGCGAGAGATGCATGCCGATGCCGATGTGGTCCCCGAACTGGAAGGCCGTGCTCAGGTTCTTGTCGGCGAAGCTTGCGTGCGAAAACACGGTGGCGCCAACGCCGGCTTCCAGGTAGTAGCGGTCGGACCAGGTCCAGCGCAGCAAGGGGGTGGCGCTCAATTGCCAGACGCTTCCCGGATCGCGCGAACCGTCGGCGCGCCAGTAGGCGGCACCCAGCTCGCCGACGAGATCCAGTCGGCTGCCGCCTTCGAAGCGGTAGGTCCACCACGAAGGGGACTCCCAGGCCAGTTCCGCACGCTGGTAGTGTTCGCCCGCGCCCAGGCGCAGTCCGATGCTGGAGGCGCTGTAGAGGTCTTGGGCGCTGGCCCCGGTTGTCGCCATCAGCAAGGAGACCGCCGCGCCGGCGACGATATTTGTAGGGAATTTGATTCGACGATTCATTGTATGCACGCTTTTTATTTGGTTGTCGGGCGAGATGCCGCGCCGGAACCGGGCCTTATATTACTCTTTACAAGCCGGCACGGTTTCGGCTCGGGGCCTCCCTCTGCGTAAGAGGCTGAGGCCTCCTATGCGGTTCGACCGCGCCCGACAAGCGGAAGAGCAGCACGAGGTTTCTTCGCTTCAGCAAACGAGTTGCCAGCCGCTTTTTTCCTTGGTCTGCCACTCAGTCTTGAACGGATCTGCCGGCGAGCCACAGCAGCATGCAGTCGCGCGCGCGTTCGCGCAGCAAGGTCGCTGCGTCGTGACAGGACTCGGAAAGCGTCATGGGTCCCGAGACCACGCTGAAGGCTGCGGTCACCCCGATCTCGTACAGCGCTTCATAGCCTTCGCCCAGCGAGCCGGCCAGGGCGATGACCGACGCTCCCTGCTGCTTGGCGTGTCGGGCCACGCCTGCAGGCGTCTTGCCCAGGAGCGTCTGGCGGTCCATTCGCCCTTCTCCGGTGAACACCAGTTGCGCGCCTCGCAAGGCCTCGTCCAATTTTGCCAGGTCGGCGATCAGTTCCACGCCTGGGCGGAACTCGCCGTTCAGGAAGGTCTTGATGACGAAGCCAAGTCCGCCGGCGGCTCCGGTGCCAGGTGTATCGGCCTCGTGTCGCCCCGACGCCTCAAGGCAGACCGCGGCGAAGTGTGCCAGGGCCTTGTCCAGAAACTCGACATCGGACGGCGTCGCGCCTTTCTGGGGGCCAAAAATGGCGGCCGCCCCGCGTTCGCCACACAAGGGGTTGTCCACGTCGACGGCGATCTCGAATTGGAGGCGCGCCAAGCGCTGATCGAGCTTGATGGTGTCAATGGCAGCCAGGCGATGCAGCGCGCCGCCTCCCGGCGGGAGCTCACTGCCGTCGGCGTCGAGCAAATGTGCGCCCAGCGCCTGAAATAGCCCGGCGCCGCCATCCGTGGTGGCGCTGCCGCCCAGGCCCAGCACGATACGGCGGGCCCCGGCGTCAAGCGCTTCCAGTACAAGCTGACCAACGCCGAAGGTGCTGGCCAGCAACGGATTGCGCGCTTCCGGAGCGATACGCTCCAGCCCGGCGGCCTCGGCCATCTCGATGAAGGCCGTACCATCGCCCAGCCAGCCCCAGGCCGCCGTGCAGTTCTGACCGTTGGCGTTGCGAACGACAGCACAGCGCCGTTCGCCGCCGGTGGCCGCGAGCACGGCGTCAAGCGAACCCTCGCCCCCGTCTGCCATGGGTATGCAGACGACATCCGCGGACGCTGCGGCCGCACGGATGCCGTCGGCGATGGCGGCTGCGACGTTGGCGGCAGAGAGACTTTCTTTATAGGAATCAGGCGCCACCACGACGCGCAGACCCTGCGTTCTATGCGGCATCATTCGTTTCCGGGCTGCGAGTCTTGAATGTTGCTCCCCCAGCCACGATATTGCGCGGCTTTCCTTCCGCGAAGGCGGCGACATTGTCGATGAGCTGATCGGCCAGAGCCTGGATGGCTTCTGCGCTGGCCCAGGCGACATGGGGTGTGAGAATGAAGTTGGGAAGGTCCAGCAAGGACATGAGGGGATGGTCGGCAGGCGGGGGCTCGGGCACGGTGACGTCAACGCCTGCGCCGGCGATCTGGCCGCCACGCAACGCCGCAGAAAGCGCGTGGTCGTCGACCAGCGCCCCGCGAGCAGTATTGATGATGAGCGGCTTGCGCGCCATCTTTCCGAACTCCTCGGCGCTCAGGAGGTGATGGGTATGGGTGTTCAGCGGGCAATGCAATGTGATGACATCGCTTTCAGCCAGCACGGTTTCAAAGGGCGTATACAGCGCGCCCATGTCGGTCCGGCCCTTGTGAGCGGCGAACAGTACCCGCATGCCTAAGGCCCGGCCGATCTGCGCCACGGATTGCCCGAGCGCGCCGGCCCCGACGATGCCGAGGGTCGAGCCCCTGAGATCCTTGATGGGATAGTCGAAATAACAGAACTGCGCGGCTTCCTGCCAGCGCCCCGCCTGGACCGACTGACGGTAGGCCACGATGCTGCGGCGGAGGGCAAAAATCAGTGCGAAGACATGTTCCGGCACGCTGCGCACCGCGTAGCCACGGATATTCGACACCACGATCCCTCGTTCGTTGCAAGCGGCAAGATCTACATTGTCGCTACCGGTTGCGGCCAACGCGATCATCTTCAGACGCGGGGCGGCGGCGATTTCTTCGTGGCCCAGCCGTACTTTATTGACCAGCACGATATCGGCGTCAGCGATCCGTTCCCCGACCTGTTCCGGACGCGTGCGATCGTACAGCGTGAGCGTGTGTTCAAACGGCAGAGCCCGCAATTCGGTCTCGGGGGAAATTGTGTCGCGGTCCAGGAATACGACGTTCAGGGGCGCTTGTGCCATGTCTCTCCTCTTTGGCTTTGTCTTTTGTTGATTGGTATGTTGCGGCATTGCCGATCCGATATAGTAATAGCTTTGTACCGGTCGTCCATGTGTCCGGAAGGCCATTCCTTTTATACGGAAAAATTGATGAGCGGCGAACGCCTTCCTCCTGTCTATCCTTTGACCGATTTCTTTCGCAACCCTGATCGCGGCTTCTATCGTCTGTCCGACGACGGCTCCCGCCTGGCCTTCATGCAGCCCGCCGCATTTGGCGACGGCCCGCCGCGCATGAATATCTTCGTGCAAACGCTAGTAGGTTCCGAGCCGGTGGGCGAAGCCCGCTGCCTGACACGGGAAACCGACAGGGATATTGCGGAATTCTATTGGAAGGGGTCGGATATCCTGCTCTACGCGAAGGACTTCGAGGGGGACGAGAATTTTCACGTCGTTGCCGTCGATGTGCACAGCGCAATCGTATCCGACCTTACGCCTTACGCCGAGGCACGCGCGGGTATCGCGGACGACCTCTACGACGACCCCGATCATGTGCTGATCGCCCACAACCACCGCGATGCCCAAGCCTTTGACGTCTACCGCGTGAATGTCCGCACAGGTGCAGAGACCCTGGTGGCCGAGAACCCCGGCAACATTATCGCCTGGCACACTGATCACCACGGGCGCGTGCGCGCCGCGACGGTCAGCGACGGGCTGGAAACCACGCTGCTTTATCGCGACACCGAAAGCGACGACTTCCGGCCGATCATTACCACGGATTTCCGCAGCACCGTGAGCCCGGAACTCTTCACTTTCGATGACCGGCGTCTGTATGCCTTGAGCAATCGCGGGCGCGACTGTCTCGCGCTGGTCATCATCGATCCTGACGATCCCGATACCGAGCAGTTGGTGTTCGAAGTCGAAGGGGTGGATCTCGATGGCGTGGGTTATTCCCGTCGACGCCATGTCTTGACCGCCGCCGTCTATCAGACCGACCGTAGCAAATATCATTTCTTTGACCAGCAGGCAGCAGAACGGCATCTGCGTGTTTCCGAATCCCTGCCTGGCTACGAGATCACGATGCAGAGCGGGACGCGCGACGAACGCAAATTCATCGTGGCCGCTTACAACGACCGCACGCCAGGCAGTCGATATCTCTACGACGACGATACCGGCGACCTTGCCAAGCTGGGCGACATCAATCCAGCGCTTCCCGAAGCCGACATGGCCCAGGTGCGGCCCATCCAGTACACCGCCCGCGACGGCTTGGTCATTCACGGGTATCTCACTGTGCCCAAAGGCCGCGAGCTCCGCGACTTGCCCTGCGTGGTGAATCCCCACGGCGGCCCGTGGGCCCGCGACGGCTGGGGCTTCAACCCGGAAGCGCAATTCCTCGCGAATCGCGGGTACTGCGTACTGCAGATGAACTTCCGCGGTTCCACCGGCTATGGGCGCAAGTTCTGGGAAGCCGGCTTTGGTCAGTGGGGACTCGCCATGCAGGACGACATCACCGATGGCGTTCAGTGGCTGGTGGACCAAGGCATCGCCGACCGCAATCGCATCGCTATTTACGGCGGCAGCTACGGCGGGTATGCCGTGTTGTCGGGCATCACGCGAACGCCCGAGTTGTATGCCGCGGCCGTCGACTTCGTGGGGGTGTCCAATCTGCTCACATTCATGAACACGATTCCGCCGTATTGGAAACCGCTGCTGGAAAAAATGTACAGCATGGTGGGCCATCCTGAAAAAGATCGCGAGCGCCTGGTCGCCACGTCGCCGGCACTCAACGCCGAACAGATCCGTACCCCCCTGTTCATTGCCCAGGGCGCCAAGGACCCTCGCGTGAACAAAGACGAGAGCGATCAGATGGTTGCGGCATTGCGTTCCCGGGGCGTCGAAGTGGAATACATGGTCAAGGAAAACGAAGGCCATGGTTTCCACAATGATGAGAACAAGTTTGAATTCTACGAACGCATGGAAGCGTTTCTTTCCCAGCACCTGAATCAAGGAGCACCACAGTGAAGCTTTACTACATGCCGGGCGCCTGCCCTCTGGCGACCCACATCGTCCTCGAATGGATCGGCGAACCCTATGAAACACAGTCCGTTCCCCGGAATGAACTCAAAGAGCCCGCCTTTTTGGCCCTGAATCCGGTGGGTTCTGTTCCCGTCCTGACCGATGGCGATCTGGTGCTTACGCAAAGCGCCGCCATTCTGGAATACCTGGCGGAAAAGCATCCGCAGGTCGGCCTGATGCCGGAAGACCTGGCGAGTCGGGCCGAGACGCGACGCTGGTTGGGCTTTGTGAACGCCGATCTGCACAAAGCGTTCGGTCTGATCTTTGGCAAGGGCACGTTCACCACCGACGCAACCTGCCAGGAGCAGATTGCAGCGGGTGGCATTACAAAAGCCGTGCAGCTTTTCGGCATCATCGACAAGCAGCTCGAAGGAAAGCAGTGGGTGACCGGCACGCGCTCGGTTGTCGACCCCTACCTGTTCACCGTGATCGGCTGGGCGCACAAGCTGAAGCTGGATCTTTCGGCGCTCGGAAACGTGCAGGCGTTCCACGACCGCATGAGCGCCGACGCCGGCGTGCAGGCTGCGATGCGAGCCCAGGGTCTCCAGTAGGCGCCGCAAGGGCAGACCGTCTGCCGGCCGGCGCACTGTACGTCCGGCCGGGGCAACCGCGGCCGGATTCAATCAAGCGCCCAGATAGGCCTTGCGCACTTCGTCGTTGGACAGCAGGTTGGCGCCCGTGTCAGCAAGCACCACTTTGCCGGTTTCGAGTACGTAGCCGCGGTCGGCCACCTGCAAGGCTTTGTTGGCGTTCTGTTCCACCAGGAAAACGGTGACTCCCTGCTCGCGGATCGTTCGAATGATGTCGAAGATCTGGGCGATGATGAGCGGTGCGAGCCCCAGCGTGGGCTCATCGAGCAGAAGCAGCGTGGGCTGAGTCATCAGCGCCCTGCCGATGGCCAGCATCTGCTGTTCGCCGCCGGACATGGTTCCGGCCCGTTGCGCCGCCCGCTCCTTCAGGCGTGGAAAGAGGTCGTAGACCCGGTCCAACCCCGCTTCGACTTCCTGGCGGCCCAGGAAAAAGCCGCCCATCATCAGGTTCTCGGCCACCGTCAGATCAGGGAAGACGCGGCGCCCTTCTGGCGAGATGGCAATCCCCTTCTGCATGATGGTGTGGGTCGGTGCCTGCGTGATGTCTTCACCCTGGAACAGCACCGATCCGCTGCGGGCCCGCGGCGAACCGCAGACCGTCATCAGCAAGGTCGTCTTGCCTGCGCCGTTGGCGCCGATCAGCGTCACGATCTCGCCCTTGTTGACCTCGACCGATACATCGTTCAAGGCCTGAATCGCACCGTAGTAGGTGTGTATGTTCTGCAGCTTGAGCACTACTCTTCCCCCAGGTATGCCTTGATGACGCGTGGGTCGACGCGTACTTCCTCTGGTATGCCGGTCGTGATGGGCTTGCCGTGTTCCATGACCATGATGCGGTCGGACACGCCCATCACCAGGCTCATATCGTGCTCAATGAGCAACACGGCCACGCCGAACTCCCGGCGCAGCTGGTCGATCAGTTGCTGCAGATCGCGTTTCTCCTGAGGATTGAGCCCCGCGGCGGGCTCGTCGAGCATGAGCAGCCGCGGTCGCGTAATCATGCAGCGTGCGATTTCCAGCCGACGCTGGTGACCGTAGGCCAGATTGCCGGCTTCCCGGTTGGCGTATTCGCGTATGCCCATGAAATCCAGCCAGCGGGCGGCATCGGCGAGCGCCTGGGCTTCGGCATGGCGAAAACCCGGAGTCTTCAGCAGGCCGGCGAACAGATTGGTATTGATATGCTGGTGCTGAGCGACCAGCAGGTTTTCCAACACCGTCAGGTTCTTGAACAGGCGGACGTTCTGGAAGGTGCGCACCAGTCCTTCCCGTGCCACCTTGTGGCTGGGCATGCCGTGGATGGGCTTGCCGTCCATGGTGATGGCGCCGGTGGTCGGCTTGTAGAAGCCGCCCACGCAGTTGAAGACGGTGGTCTTGCCGGCCCCGTTGGGCCCGATGATGGCGAAGACTTCATCATGATGGACATCGAACTTTACGCCGTCGACAGCCATCAGGCCGCCGAAGCGCATGGTGAGATCCGAAACTTGCAGCAGGACCTTGCTCATTACTTCAACTCCACATGCGGACGTTTCATCGGCAGCAGGCCTTGCGGACGCCACATCATCATCAGGACCATCACGAGACCGAAGATCATCATCCGGTACTCGGCGAACTCGCGCGCGACTTCAGGCAGCACGGTCAGCACGATGGCCGCGAGTATCACGCCCACCTGCGAGCCCATGCCTCCGAGCACGACAATCGCCAGGATGAGCGCGGACTCCAGGAAAGTGAAGGATTCGGGATTGACCAGACCCTGACGCGCGGCGAAAAAGGCACCGCCGAATCCGGCGAAGGTGGCGCCCATGGTGAAGGCCCAGAGCTTCACGTTGGTCGGGCTCAGGCCCAGAGAGCGGCAGGCGATTTCATCTTCGCGCAGGGCTTCCCATGCGCGCCCGATCGGCATGCGGATGACCCGGTTCGACACGAACAAAGTGAACAGCGCCAGCGCGAGCGCCATCAGGTACAGATAGATGATGACGTCCATGTTGTCGAACTGCCAACCCATGAAGTCGTGGAACGTGGTTTCCCCTTCGGGGGCGCGGCGCGCCATCGGCATGCCGAACACGGTGGGTTTTGGAATGCCTGAGATGCCGTCGGGACCGCCGGTGTACTGATAGAGGTTGATCAGCAGGAGCCGAATGATTTCGCCGAAGCCCAGGGTGACGATGGCCAGATAATCGCCTCGTAGGCGCAGTACGGGGAAACCGAGCAGGTACCCAAACAGGCCCGACATGGCACCGGCCAGCGGCAGGGCTTCCCAGAAGCCCCAGCCCGCCCAGTGGTATAGCAGCGCATAGGTGTACGCACCGACCGCATAGAAGCCCACAAAACCCAGGTCGAGCAGGCCGGCGAAACCCACGACGATGTTCAGGCCCAGGCCCAGCATGACGTAGATCAGCACCAGGGTCGCGATGTCGACTTCGGCGCGGCCGGTGAAAAATGGGAAGACCAGCGCGATGGCGATGAGCAGGAAGACCATGCCCCGGCGCGCGTTGTCGTTGAGGACGGGCATGCGCAGGCTGCTTGCCCGCCGACCCAGCACACGATTGAATCCGGGACGGATGAAAGCCTGGAACACGAATACGGCTGCCATGCCGATCAGCACCATGTCCCATTCCGGTTCGAGACTGGTCTGCATACCGCTGCGGACGATCTGCAGGCCGAACACCGGCCCGATGATCACCCCGGCCATCAGGGCCGCGATGAAGGCGTTCTTGATATGACTAGCCATTACACTTTTTCCACTTCGGGTTTACCGAGAAGCCCGGTCGGCCGGAACAGAAGGATGAGCACCAGCAGGCTGAACGCGACGATATCCTTGTATTGCGAGGATATGTAGGCAGCCGCAAAGGTTTCCGCCAGGCCCAGGAGCACGCCGCCGAGCATGGCGCCCGGGATGCTGCCAATGCCGCCCAGCACAGCGGCCGTGAAGGCCTTGATGCCGGCCAGGAAGCCGATGAAGGGATTGAGCTTGCCGATCGCCAGGGCAATGAGTACGCCCCCCACCGCGGCGAGCATGGCGCCGACCACGAATGTGAAGGAGATGATCTTATTGGTGTCGATGCCCAGCAGGTTGGCCATGCGCAGATCCTGGGAGCAGGCGCGCGATGCGCGGCCCAGGCGGGAATGCTTGATGTAGAGGTGCAGCATGATCATGAGCACGACGGTGACCACGATGATCATGATTCGGGAATACGGAGCGGTAATGGTGTAGTCGCCGATGTTCACCTGCAAGGCGCCGGTCACCAAAGCGGGAACCGCCATGTCGCGGGCACCCTGCCCGATCGCGACCCAATTCTGCAGGAAGATGGACATGCCGATGGCCGAGATCAGCGGCACGAGCCGGGGACCGCCGCGCAGCGGGGCATAAGCGACCTTCTCCACGGCGTAGCCATAGACGGCGGTCACCAGCACGGCCACGATCAGCATGAAGAAGATGATGAGCGCCACGGGCAGTCCGGTGCTGACGCCGATGGCCGAGAGCGTGACCAGACCCACGTATGCGCCGATCATGTAGATCTCGCCGTGCGCAAAGTTGATCATCCCGATGATGCCATAGACCATTGTGTAGCCGATGGCGATCAGCGCATAGATAGCGCCGAGCGACAGCCCATTGAAGAGCTGTTGCAATAACTGGGGTATGAAGTCGGACATAAAACAGAGTTCCACGACGCCGGCCCGCCGGTAAGCGGCCGGCCTGGAAAGAAAAAGGCTCCAGCCGTCGTACGGCCGGAGCACTGTGTGCTGCGGATTACTTCTCGAGCTGGTTCATTTCGCCTTTGTCGTCCACCTTGTATACGGCAAACTCGAATTGCTTGAGGTCGCCCTTTTCGTCGTACTCGACCTTGCCGATGGCGGTGTCGAACGACGCCTTGTGCATGTGGTCGGCCACCTTCGCCGGGTCTTCACCCACGGCGTTGATGCTGTCGACGAGAATCTGCACGGCCGCGTAAGCAGGCATGGTGAAAGCGCCGGACGGGCTGCGCTTGTAGGTGTTGAAATGCTCGAGGATTTGCTTGTTGCCCGGGAGCTTGGTGAAGTCAGCCGGCAGGGTGACCAGCAGGCCTTCGGCGGCCGGGCCGGCAATCGCGACGAGGTCGGGATTGGCGACGCCTTCGGGGCCCATGAACTGCGTCTTGAGGCCTTGCTCGCGAGCCTGGCGCAGCAGCAGACCCAGCTCGGCGTGGTAGCCGCCGAAATAGATCAGATCAGGGTTGACCGATTTGAGCTTAGTGATGACGGCGGAATAATCGCTGTCGCCGACATTGATGCCTTCGAACAGCGAAACCTCGACGCCTTCCTTGCCCAGGCTGTCACGCACCTGGTTGGCGACACCGCTGCCATAGGTCTGTTTGTCGTGCAGAATGGCCACAGCCTTGGGCTTGAGCTCCTTGGCGATGTAACCCGCTGCGAACGGGCCTTGTTGATCATCGCGGCCAATGGTGCGGAAGAAGAAATGCGGCTTGATGGTGTCAGTGACCAGCGGCGAGGTGGCGCCCGGAGTGATGGCGACAATGCCTTCATTCTCGTAGACGTTGACGGCCGGCACAGTGGTGCCCGAGCAGGCGTGGGCCACGGCGAACTTGGCGCCTGCGTTCACGACGCGGTTGGCGGCTGGTACAGCCTGCTTGGGTTCGCAGCCGTCGTCAATCAGCAGAGGTTCGAGCTTCTTGCCTTTGATGCCGCCCGCGGCGTTGAAGGCTTCGATGGCGGTCAGCGCACCGGCCTGGATCTGATCACCGTACTGGGTTGCCGGGCCGGTCATGGGCTGTGGAATGCCGATCTTGATGGTCTCGGCGTGTACGCTGCCAACGAATGCCAGGGCGCCGATGGCCAGGGCAATGGGCTTTACTCGTATAAAGGACTTCATGCCTGCGTGTCTCCAAATAGTCGCCAGAGTGCTCGTCACGTTCTGACTAGAATTGTTACGGCAATCATCACTTGATTGCGGCCCGCCTATTCTCCGGGCTGCGTCGGGACACTGTCACTACGGGTATGCCCTAAATCAGCAGAAGAAACGGGTTCAGACCTCCATTTTTTCTGATTATTCGCGAGACAGCTCGGCGGCGCGGTCGGCGGCGGCCCGCATGGCGGCGCGGACGCTGCCCGTGAAATCGCGCTCGTTGAACACCTGAAGGGCTGCCGCGGTGGTGCCGCCCTTGGATGTGACCCGTTCCCGCAGCGTGGAAAGGTCTTCAGGCGAGAGACTCGCCAGTTGGGTGGCGCCCGTCAAGGTCGCCAGGGCCAGGCGGCGGGCCTGAGCGGACTCCATGCCCTGCTCCACTGCGCCGGCAATCAGCGCTTCCAGAAAGAGGAAGACGTAAGCCGGCCCGCTGCCCGAGAGTGAGGTGACGACGTCGATGGCATGATCGTCCTTCACCCAGACATATTCACCCACTGACTTGAAGAGCAGTTCGATCTGTGTCCGTTCGGCATCGCTGACCCCGCTGCAAGCCATGAGTCCGGTGGCTCCGGCGGCGATCAAGGCGGGTGTATTAGGCATGGCGCGCACCAGACGCGTCCAGGGTTCTTCCGGCGAGCCCAGCCACTGCCCCAGCGTTTCAGCCGAGATTCCCGCCGCAATGCTGACTACCAGTGTGTCGGGCTGCAGGTAAGGCCGTAGCGACGCGACCGCTTCCTTCATGTATTGCGGCTTGACTGCCAATACCCAGATGCGGCGCTTGGCCAGTGTGTCATCCGGTGCCGTGGCGGTCGTGCATCCTTGCTCCGCCCAGGACTGAAGGGCGTCCGGCGAGACGTCGATCACGTGGACATCATGCGCCCCGCAACGTTTACCGATCAGCCCGGATCCGAGAGCGGTGGCCATATTGCCGCCGCCAATGAATGCAATGGTGAGTTCGTGGTTCATGTGCGCCTTTCTAATCTTTTCAGGGAGTTGGCGGGCCATTTTAAGCCGCCGCCAACCCGTGCGTTGACGCTGCTTCCGGAATGTCGTTACAGTCACGCCGATGTCACGAACGTGTCATAGACTCCCGCAGGCGCAATGAATATGGCATCGGGCAAGCCCGCCCAACCGCCGAACACGAGCTTTTTCACAGGAGCAAGCCATGAAACCCAACATCTTCGCCCTTTCCCTGGCCGGCCTGATCGCCAGTCTGGGAACCGCCCACGCCGCGACCGAAATCACGTTCTGGCATTCCATGGAGGGCGCTCTGGGCGAGCGCGTGAGTGAACTGGTCCAGGGCTTCAATGCCAGCCAGAATGACTACACCGTCAACGCCATTTACAAGGGCACCTACGGCGAATCGATGAATGCCGGCATCGCCGCCTTTCGCTCCGGCAACGCCCCGGACATTCTCCAGGTGTTCGAGGTCGGTACCGCCACCATGATGTACGCCAAGGGCGCGATCAAGCCCGTACAGGAAATGTCGGAAGAAGCCGGAGACGCGATTGACCCTGCCGGGTTCCTGGGCGCCGTGGCCGGCTACTATTCTTCGCCTGAAGGCAAGTTGATCTCGATGCCGTTCAACAGCTCGACGCCCGTCCTTTACTACAACAAGGACGCTTTCAAGAAAGCCGGTCTCGACCCTGAAAGCCCGCCCAAGACCTGGAAGGACGTCGACGCGGCGGGCAAGAAGCTGCGCGAAGCGGGCATGGAATGCGGCTACACCACGGGCTGGCCTTCCTGGATTCAGCTGGAAACCTTCGCTGCCTGGCATAACGTTCCTTATGCCACTCAGGACAACGGCTTCAAGGGGCTTGATTCCCGACTTGCCCTGGACAACCCGGCCTTCGTGAAGCATTTCGGCTTCCTGGCACAAATGGCCAAGGACGGCTCCTTCACCTACGGCGGTCGGGGTGATTCCTCCAACGCCCTGTTCACCTCAGGCAAATGCGGCATGTTCACTGGTTCGAGCGGCGCGCGCGCCAACATCATCAAGAACGGGAAGTTCGACTTCGGTACGTCCTCCCTGCCCTACCACGATGACATCCAGGGCGCTCCCCAGAACACCATCATTGGCGGAGCGTCCTTGTGGGTCTTCGCGAAGAAGTCGCCGGAGGTCTACAAGGGCGTGACACAGTTCTTCAAGTACATCTCCGGCCCGGAGCAGGCCGCCGCATGGCACCAGGCCACCGGCTATGTGCCCGTCACCAAGGCGGGATACGAAGTGACCAAGAAGTCGGGGTTTTATGAAAAGAACCCCGGTACGGAAGTCGCCGTGCGCCAGTTGGACGCCGATACCACCGAGAACTCCCGTGGCATCCGGCTGGGCTTTCTGCCGCAGATCCGCGAAATCGAGGATGGCGAAGCTGAACGCATCTTTGCCGGCGAAGTGAGCGCCGAAGCCGGGCTCAAGCGCATGACGGAGCGTGGCAACGAATTGCTCAAGCGCTTCGAAGCCAGCGTCAAGTAAAGCTTCTGCCGTAAAATCGGCCGTGAGTGCATCCGCCGATGCGCTCACGGTTTTTTTCGTAGCGGGTCCGCCATGGAAAAGCGCGTTTTCTTCAAACACAAGACCTTGCCCTATCTGCTGGTTGCCCCGCAGTTGGCCATCACCATTGTGTTCTTCTTTCTTCCGGCAGGTCAGGCGCTGTGGCAGGCCTTCCACCTTGAAGACCCCTTCGGCTTGTCCTCCACTTTCGTCGGCCTGGAGAACTTCCGAGAACTTTTGCGCGATCGCGATTACCTGAACTCCTTCAAGGTGACCGCCGTATTTTCGGCGCTGGTGGCCGTGCTGGGGCTGAGCATTTCGCTGTTGCTCGCCGTCATGGCCAACCGCGTAATAAGGGGCGCGGGCTTCTATCGGAATCTGCTGATCTGGCCCTATGCGGTCGCCACCGCCGTGGCCGGCGTGCTTTGGCTGTTCCTGTTCTCGCCTTCTGTCGGGATTCTGGCGGTCTACATGATGGAGGCAGGCCTGGCCTGGAACCCGCGGCTGGACGCCGAGGATGCGATGATGCTGGTGGTGCTGGCCGCCGTCTGGAAGCAGATTTCCTATAACTTCATCTTTTTCCTGGCCGGGCTGCAGTCTATTCCGCGTTCGCTGATCGAAGCCGCCGCCATCGATGGCGCCAGCCCGATGCGTCGCTTCTGGACCATCGTCTTTCCGTTGCTTTCGCCGACCACTTTTTTTCTGCTGGTGGTGAACGTGATCTATGCCTTTTTCGACACCTTTGCGATCATCGATATCATGACGCAGGGCGGCCCGGGGACCTCCACATCCATACTGGTATACAAGGTCTATACAACGGGTTTCAAGGGTCTGGACATCGGGTCCTCCGCGGCGCAGTCGGTGATTCTGATGGTGATTGTGGTGGCGCTCACCGTGGCGCAGTTCCGTTACGTCGACCGCAAGGTCAACTACTAGCGGTCCCATGCAGACAGTCATCCAGCCTATTGCGCAGGGCCCCGGAGCCAACCAGTCATGATCGAACGCCGCCCTTTCCTCGACCTTGTATCGCACGCCCTGCTGCTGTTGGGTGTGGCGACTATCGCCTTTCCCTTGTATGTCGCCCTCGTGGCTTCCACCCAGACGGCTCAGGAAGTGGCGCAGGCGCCCATGTCGCTCGTGCCTGGCCGGCATTTCTTCACCAACTATCTTGCCGTGCTGACCGGACGTAGCGGCAGCCCCGATGTGGCGCGCATGATGTGGGTCAGTTCCGTCATGGCGCTAGTGATCGCCGTGGGGAAAATCGCCATTTCCATGCTCTCGGCGTTCGCGATCGTGTATTTCCGATTCCGCCTGCGCATGTTCTTTTTCTGGATGATCTTCGTGACCCTGATGCTGCCTGTCGAAGTCCGCATCACGCCGACCTATGAAGTGGTCGCCGGCCTGGGTCTGCTGGACAGCTACGCCGGCCTGACCCTGCCCCTGATTGCGTCGGCGACCGCCACCTTTCTTTTCCGTCAGTTCTTTCTGACCGTGCCGGACGAACTGGTCGAAGCGGCGCGTATCGACGGTGCCGGCCCCATGCGATTCTTCAAGGACGTTCTGCTGCCCCTGTCCAAGACCAGCATTGCGGCGCTGTTCGTCATTCAGTTCATTTACGGCTGGAATCAGTATCTGTGGCCGCTCATTATGACCACGAGCGAAGACATGTACCCGATTGTCGTGGGCATCAAGCGCATGATTTCCGGCGGCGATGCCGTCACCGAGTGGAACTTGGTCATGGCGACTGCCATCCTGGCCATGCTGCCGCCGGCCCTGGTGGTGCTGCTTATGCAGAAATGGTTCGTCAAGGGCCTGATAGACTCCGAAAAATGATGAGCCCGGATTCGGGCGGACACACTCTATGGCAACGCTGAGCTTCAAAGACGTCAAGAAAACCTACCCGGGTGATGTCGCCGTGATCCATGGCCTGGACATGGACATCACCGATGGCGAGTTCATTGTGATCGTGGGGCCTTCGGGCTGCGGCAAATCGACGCTGATGCGCATGGTTGCCGGCCTAGAAACTATCACCAGCGGCGAAATCTGCATCGACGGCCGCGTCGTGAACGAACTCGAACCCGCCGAGCGCGACATTGCAATGGTCTTCCAGAACTACGCGCTTTACCCCCATATGTCGGTGTTCGAAAACATGGCGTATGGGCTCAAAATCCGCAAGCTGTCGAAGGCGGAGATTCGCGAGCGGGTCGACCGGGCAGCCGATATCCTGGAACTGAATCTCCTGTTGGAGCGCCGGCCGCGTCAACTGTCGGGCGGCCAACGCCAGCGGGTCGCCATGGGGCGTGCCATCGTGCGTGAACCCAAGGTTTTTCTTTTTGATGAACCGCTTTCCAACCTGGACGCCAAGCTGCGCGTTCAGATGCGCCTGGAGATTCAGAAATTGCACCGGCGCCTGGGCACGACCAGCCTTTATGTCACCCACGACCAGGTTGAAGCCATGACTTTGGCGCAACGCATGATCGTGATGAACCGCGGCATTGCGGAACAGGTCGGTACGCCGGCGGAAGTCTTCGAGAAGCCGGCTTCGACCTTTGTGGCGGCATTCATCGGCTCGCCGCCCATGAACCTTATTCCCGTGCGCGTCGACAGCCTGCGCCGCGTGCGGGACGACAAGGGAACCGGCCTGAACCTGCCGGGCAAACTCGTGCCCGCCCATGTCGAAGACCGGGAATGTTATCTGGGGATGCGGCCGGAGCACATGCGGCTGCATGCGCCGGGCATATCCATGGAGATCGAGATGATCGAGATTCTTGGATCAGAACAGCTGGTGCACGGTCGCCATGGCGATACATCGATCATTGTGCGCTGCCCCGTGAGCGAAACTCGCAAGCACCCCTTGCAGATCGGGGAAACCATCGAGGTGGGCGACGACGGGCAGCATCCTCTGCATTGGTTCGATATCAAGACCGGGAAACGGATCGACGCCTGAGCGGCGCCGATATTCTGCCGCAAGAGCGGCGCTTCTGCCTGACTGCCAAGTTGGAAAAAAGAGCGCAGACGTCTGTACGCTGCGCTCTCGCCCTCACTCAAGCACAGGCGCTTTACTTATAGACTTCCTTGCTGCCGTCCTTCTTCCAGGTGAAGATGTCGAAGCGGAAGTCTTCCAGATCGCCCTGATCGTCCCATGAAAGCTTGCCAATGGGGGTGTCGACACTGTTCGCATGCAGCCACTTGGCCACCTTTGCGGGGTCGTCTTCGCCGGCGCCTTTGATGCCTTCAGCAATTGCCTTGGCGGCGGAATAAGCAGTGAGCTGGAAGGCACCGCCCGGGTCGCGCTTATTGTCGCGGAACGCCTTCACGATTTCGGCGTTGGAGGGATCCTGGGTGAAGTCGGCCGGCAGCGTAACCAGCATGCCTTCGACGGAATCGCCTCCGATGGCATTGATGTCGGGATTGCCGACGCCCTCGGGACCCATGAACTTCACCTTGAGGCCTTGCTCGGCGCCCTGACGCAGCAGCAATCCCATTTCGGGGTGGTAGCCGCCGTAGTAGACGAAGTCGGCCCCGCTGCTGCGGATCTTCGTGATGACGGCGGAATAATCGCTGTCGCCTGCGTTGATGCCTTCGAACATCGGCACCTTGATGCCGGCCTTTTCAAGCTCCGCGCGCACGGCCGACGCGATACCCTGCCCGTAGGACTGCTTGTCGTGCAGGACCGCCACAGCCTGCGGCTTGATGGTTTCGATGATGAACTTTGCCGCGGCTGGGCCCTGCTGATCGTCGCGCCCGATCGTGCGGAAGATCATTTCGTAATTCTTGCCGTCGGTCACAGCGGGGGCCGTGGCAGACGGCGAGACCATGACGACGCCTTCGCTGTCGTAGATGTTGGTTGCCGCAATGGTCGCGCCAGAGCAGACATGGCCGACCACGTAATGGATGCCATCGTTGACGACGCGGTTGGCCACAACTGGACCCTGCTTGGGCTCGCAGCCATCGTCCATGACGACGGTTTCAAGCTGTTTGCCCAGGACGCCACCGGATGCATTGATCATTTCGACGGCGGTGTCCACGCCTTCCTTCACCATGGCGCCGTACTGGGTGACGGCACCCGTGAATGGCCCGGCAATGGCGATCTTGATCGTGTCGTTGGCATGTGCCCCTGCAGACATGAGCAGTCCGGCCGCCAAGCCCAGCGCCGCGGCGATGGGCGTAAATTTTGCTTTCATACGTCCTCCAAAAGTTCGCTGTTTAGCATACACCGGCGTCATCCACGGTAAGCGGCATGGCCCTGCAGCCTGGGGTAAACCCCCAGCTCCGCCAAGCGTGACAACGGTGGTGCACACACCTGGGACGGCGGATTCATCGGGCGTCTGCAGCCACGTACTGCACACCTGGCAGTTTGCAGTCGCGGATGCTGGTCACAAGCGCGCGCATGGCGGCGGGACGAGGAAAGCTCTTGCGCCAGATCAGCACGACACGCCGGTCCGGCACGGGATGATCAAAGGGAATGTAGCGCAGCAGACGGTCTTCCGGTCCGGTGAGATTGAGTGAGCTGGCCGGCATGACCGTCACTCCGAGGCCGGCGGCGACCATATGACGTATGGTTTCCAGCGACGAACCTTCAAAGCTGCGCTGTATCCCTTCACTGGACGCGGAGTAACGGGCAAACTCGGGGCACACCTCCAGTACCTGATCCCGGAAGCAATGTCCCGAACCCAGCAGCAGCATGGTCTCGGTTTTCAACTCTTCCGGGTCGATGCGCTTGCGCTTGGCCCAGGGATGTTGCGCTGGCACCGCAACGACGAAAGGTTCGTCGTACAGGGGTTCAATAGTAAGACCCGTGTCCGGGACTGGAAGCGCGACAATGGCGCAGTCCAGTTCACCCTGGCGAAGCAGTTCCAACAGCCGGGTAGTGTAATTTTCCTGAAGCACGAGCGGCATCTGCGGCGTCTGTTCCACCTGCGTGGGCACCAGGCGCGGCAGCAGATAAGGTGCGATGGTGTAAATGACGCCCACGCGCAAGGGGCCGGCCAGCGGGTCTTCGCTTTGCCGGGCGATTTCCTTCAGCATGGCGGCTTCCTCGAGTACCTTCTGTGCCTGTGCGACCACCCTGAAACCGACGTCGGTCACGCCAATTTCGCTGCCGCCTCGCTCGAAGAGAATGATGCCGAGCTCGTCTTCCAGCTTTCTGATGGCGACCGACAAGGTGGGCTGGCTGACGAAGCACGCCTCGGCGGCCCGGCCGAAATGGCGTTCGCGGGCAACCGCCACGATGTACTTGAGTTCAGTGAGTGTCATATCGGGATATCCTGTGGCGCGCTCAGCTACGGAGAAGATCCTCGCGGCCGCGCATCCAGCGGCGCAAATGCCGCTGCACGTGTTCCGCTTGGTGTTCCAGCATTTGCGCCGCCGCGACACGTGCCTGTTCCACGATTCCGCTGTCGGACTGCAAGTCGGCGTAGCGCAGCAGCTCCTGTCCGGATTGGCGCATGCCCAGGAATTCTCCGGGGCCGCGCTGCTCGAGGTCGCGGCGAGCAATTTCAAAACCGTCGGTCGTTTCGTACATGGCTTTCAGCCGCTCGCGAGCGACCATGCTGAGCGGCCCCTGATACATGAGCACGCAGACGGACTGCCCGCTGCCCCGCCCGACGCGCCCGCGCAGCTGATGCAGCTGAGCCAAGCCAAAACGTTCGGCGTGTTCGATGATCATCAGGCATGCATTGGGAACGTCCACGCCGACCTCGATCACCGTGGTGGCCACCAGCAATTGAATGTCGCCCTTGCGAAAGCCGTCCATCACGGCCTGCTTCTCGGCGGCGGGCATGCGCCCATGCATCAGGCCGACAGACATGTCGGGAAATGCTTCTGCCAGGGCGGCGTGCGTGTCAACGGCGGTCTGCAGCTGCAGGGCCTCGCTTTCCTCGACGAGCGGACACACCCAGTAGGCCTGTCTGCCCGCCAGGACTTCCCGATGCACGAGTGTGAGCACTTCTTCACGTCTCGCATCCGATACGAGCTTGGTGACGACGGGACTCCTACCGGGAGGCAGCTCGTCGATCATGGAGACATCAAGATCGGCAAAAAACGTCATGGCAAGCGTGCGCGGGATAGGCGTCGCACTCATATTCAGCTGGTGGGGAACGCGTGGGCCGGACACGCCTCCGCTCTCTTCCCTGTCTTCTTCGCCTTTGCGATTGAGTTCCAACCTTTGCGCCACGCCAAAGCGATGCTGTTCGTCCAGGATGACCAGACCCAGCCTGCTGAATCGGACTTTGTCCTGAATCAGTGCCTGTGTGCCGATGACCAGGTCGACCTCTGCGGCGGCAATGGCTTCCTGAGCCAGGCGCCGCTGCTTCTGTGTGAGACTGCCCGTCAACCAGGCCGGCCGTACGCCCAGCGGCGCCAGCAACACGCCCAGCTTGCTGAAATGCTGTTCCGCCAGGATTTCGGTGGGAGCCATGATGGCCACCTGCCATCCCGCCGCAATGGCTTGAGCGGCGGCGAACGCGGCGACGATGGTCTTGCCGCTGCCCACATCGCCCTGCAGCAGCCGATGCATGGGATAGTCTCGCTCCAGGTCGGCGGAGATCTCGACGATGACGCGTTCCTGCGCGGCGGTCAGCGCAAAGGGCAGCGTCGCCCTCAGTCGTTGCAGCAGAGGGGAGCCCGCCGCGCGCAGCGCTTGAGCCTTCTGCGCACGGCGGCGCCGGCGAGCCAGAGCGAGCGAGAGCTGCTGGGCCAGCAATTCGTCGAATTTGATGCGACGCCAGGCTGGATGCTCGCGCTCAACTAAATCGTGCGTGGACATGCCGGCGGGCGGCGCGTGCAGAATCCGGATGGCCTCTTCGAAGGAAGGCAGCCCAAGGCCCGCGACAATCGCTTCGGGCAGGGATTCCGACAAGTCAGCCTGACCCAGCGCCGCCTGAATGGCGCGACGTAACGACGGCTGGGAGAGCCCGTCAGTCGTAGGATAGACCGGCGTTAGCGCGTCCGGCAGCGCCGCGTCAGCCAGGGTCACACGGGGATGAACGATCTCACTGCCGTTGAAACCGTGGCGGATTTCGCCCCGCACCCTGACCCGGCGCCCCGTTTCGACCTGCCGCCTCTGGTTTGGGTAGAAATGCAGCCACCTCAGGTAGAGACGGCCGGTGCCGTCGGCCAGCGCCGCCACCAGCTGCCGGCGCGGCCTCAGCTGGACCTCGCTATGCAGGATCTCGCCTTCCACTTGCACCGTCTGGCCCGGCATGGCGCTGCCGATGTCGGAAATGCGGGTTTCGTCTTCATAGCGGATGGGCAGATGGACGACGAAATCAGAGGGCTCATGCAGGCCCAGGCGCTGAAACTTGCGTTCCAGCTGGCTGCGCGCCGGCGACTTGTCCGCTTCAGCGGCAGCAGGCATCTGCGTCATCAAGCAATGTAAGGGTGTGACCGTTCAGATGACGACAATGGCTTCGACTTCGAATTGTGCCCCCTTGGGCAGGCTGGCCACGCCGATGGTGGAGCGCGCGGGAAATGGCTGCGGGATGAGGTCCGCCATGATGGCGTTGACACTGCTGAACTTGCCGAGGTCCGTCAGGAACAGAGTCAGTTTGACGATGTTCTGGAGGGAGCCGCCTGTGGCTTCGATGACGGCCCGCATGTTCGCAAACGCTTGGCGCACTTGGCCTTCAAAGTTCTCGGAAACCAGCTCACCCGTGCCAGGTTCCAGCCCGATCTGGCCTGAAAGATAAATCGTGCGGCCGCCGGTAACGGCGGTCGCCTGGGAATACGGACCGACCGCCGCCGGCGCGTTGTCGGTATGGATGATTTCCTTGACCATGCTAGTTAACCCCTGAGTGCGTTAATCGTTTCTATCAAAGTGTACGCGGCTATAGGGAGAACCAACAAGGGCGACGAGAGCCTACTTTTCTGCGAAGGCGCGTTCGATCACGTAATCGCCGGCCTGCCCCACTCCGGGCGACACCTTGAAGCCGCGCTCATCGAGCATGGACGAGACATCGGCCAGCATGGCCGGGCTGCCGCAAATCATTGCGCGATCGATCTCGGGATTCAAGGGCGGAAGCCCGATGTCTTCGAACAGCTTGCCCGTTTCAGCCAGTTTGGTGATGCGGCCTTCGTTGCGGAAGGGTTCGCGTGTGACCGTGGGGTAATAAATCAGCTTGTCGCGCACAAACTCGCCAAAGTATTCATTCGCCGGCAGCTCATCGCGGATATAGTCGTGGTACGCCAGTTCACTCTTGTAGCGCACGCCGTGCACCAGTATGACTTTCTCGAAGCGTTCGTAAACGTCCGGGTCTTTGATGACGCTCATGAAGGGGGCCAGCCCCGTGCCTGTCGCAAAAAGGTAAAGGTGCTTGCCGGGACGCAGGTCGTCTGCCACCAGGGTGCCGACGGGCTTGCGGCTCACCAGAATGTCGTCGCCCGGCTGGAGATGTTGCAGGCGCGAGGTGAGTGGGCCGTTGGGCACCTTGATGCTCAGGAACTCAAGGTTTTCCTCGTAGTTGGCGCTGGCAATGCTGTATGCGCGCATGAGCGGCTTGCCCTCGACTTCGAGCCCGATCATGACGAAGTGACCGTTATGAAAACGCAGGGCCGCGTCGCGCGTAGTGGTAAAGGAGAAAAGCTTGTCGTTCCAGTGATGGACACTGAGAACCTTTTCGGTATTGAAAGCTGCCATGAGCCTATGAAAAA
>JAEWFK010000100.1 GCA_023388835.1 Pseudomonadota bacterium
ACGAGCCTGCATAGCGAAGAACTGCCAAATCAGCACGGAGGCGTTCGGTCCCTTCTTGGTATGGAACTTGAACCGTTCGTCGCCGCCGCCCCACGCGTGGCCCACTTCCTTCAGTAGACACAGACGCACCACCGTCTGCTTTCCCTTCAGGAAGTCCTGGCGGATATATTCGCGATGCGTTCCCTGGGCCAGCACGCTGCGTTTCTGAGTTCGGCCGCCGGTTAAACCACTGAATTGTTCAGCAAGCTGCCCGGCATTACGCGGTGCCACCACATGGTCACGCTGTCCGTGAATAATCATCACAGGCCGAGCAAGGAATGGCTGCAGAGGATTCAGCAGCGGCGCGATGAGCTTGACCGGCTCCTCGTCGCTTGCCTTGCGCATGACCTGCAGGCCCGCGGCCGCGTTGCGTGCGGCACCGACGACGGCGCCCGAATGCAGGGCGGCGGCGGCAAAGATGTCGGGATGCCGAAGGATAGCCAGTGCGGCCATGCCTGCGCCGGCCGACAGTCCCGCGATATACACCCGGCCGGCATCCAATCCAAAGCGGCGTACGAGCGTACCGGCAAGGTCCGCGATGGCATCCGCTTCAGCCAGCCCGTGACCCGCATCGGGCTGAAACCAACGCCAACACCGCATGGCCTGCACCCGCTTCGCCTGCTGCGGATAAGCCACCACGAAGCCCTTCTTGTCCGCCAGCGCATTCATGCGTGTACCAGCCGCGAAGTCTGTCGCCGTCTGCTGACATCCATGCAGCATGATGACCAGCGGCAAGCCGGGAAGTGGATGATCTTTGGGGCGATACAACGAGTAAGCCAACCTTCCCAGGAGCTCTGAGCGCGACGGCGCGGTGTTGTGCACGAAGTTCTGCCAGCTGCCCTTCGCCGCTGATGTCTTCGCCGACGTCGTCTGCGCGGAAGCCGTCTTTGTCGATGTCTTTCTCGCCGCACTTTTCCGGGCCTTGCGCACTGGCGTCGTCATCTGTTTGAGCACCCGGCGCTGCGCGCGCGCGGCACGACGAACACTCGAAAAAAACAGATCACTCAGTTTTTTGGCCATGGAGACACGGTACCGCCGCTAAATGAAAAGAAAAAGTCGGAATTGCGTTGAACACGACGCTCCCACCGGGAATCGCGCTTGCTATGGCGTTGTGAAACAGCTAAACGCGCGGGGCACACCATGAAGTCAAGGCAGGAAAGTCGAGCGTTCGAAGGGCAGGTTGTCGTCGTGACTGGCGCCTCGGCCGGAGTCGGGCGCGCGACGGCATTGAGTTTCGCGGCGCAGGGCGCACGCGTGGGTCTGCTGGCGCGAGACCCGCAAGGACTCGAAGACACCCGCGCTCAGATCAAAGTACGAGGCGGGACCGCGTTCTGTGTACCGGTCGACATGGCAGATTCCACCGCCGTACAGGCGGCGGCCGATACCTGCGAAGCGGAGCTCGGGCCGATAACGATCTGGGTGAACAATGCCATGGCCACGGTCTTTTCGCCCGTCAGCAAATTGACACCGGACATGATCCGCCGCGTGACAGAAGTGACCTACCTGGGTTATGTGCACGGTACCATGGCCGCGCTGTCAGCGATGCGCCACCGCGGCAAAGGAACCATTATCCAGGTCAGCTCGGCCCTGGCCTATCGGGCCATTCCGCTGCAAGCGCCCTACTGCGCGGCCAAACATGCGATTCGCGGCTTTACTGAAGCCTTGCGTTGCGAACTGCTGAGCGAAGGCAGCGCGATCCGCCTGAGCTCCGTCGTGCTGCCGGCCGTGAACACGCCCCAGTTCCGCTGGGCGAAAACTCAGATGAAGACATGTCCACGACCAGTGGCGCCCGTTTATGAGCCGGAAGCGGCAGCCGACGCCATTCTTCATGCGGCCCGCTGTCAGGGGCGCGAATATTTTCTCGGTTACCAGACTCCCTTGCTGATCATGGGCAATACGCTTATGCCCGACGCTCTGGACCACTATCTGTCGCGCAATGCCATAGAAGGCCAGGACACCGGGGAACCGGTCCGGCCGAACCGCCCCGACAACCTCTTCGCGCCCGTGCCGGGTGAACACCATACGCGCGGCGACTTCAGCCGCGAGGCCCGCTCCGACGCACTTCTGCTTCCAGCCGCCATGGCGCGAGCGCTGGGCCTTGCCGCCCTGCTCGCTGTGGGCGCTGTGCTGAGCGCGGGCCTGGGCAAGAGACGTTAAGGAGGCATTGTGGAACCTCCTGCCATCTCCGACTATGCCCTGATTGGCGATTGCGAAACAGCCGCGCTAGTCGACAAGTCCGGTTCCATCGATTGGCTCTGCTGGCCCAGGTTCGATTCGGACACCTGTTTCGCCCGCCTGGTCGGTACGCGAGAAAATGGTTACTGGCGTTTGGGGCCCCGTGCGAGAGCCAAGGTTACACGCAGCTATCTCCCGGGGACCCTGGTTTTGAAAACCCGTTACGAGACGTCGGATGGCGTGGCGACGGTGACTGATTTCATGCCGCTGCGCGATGGCGAAACAAGACGCTCCAACCTGGTACGTATCGTGGAATGCGAGCAAGGCAGCGTGGACATGGAAATGATCTTGTCCGCGCGCTTCAACTACGGCTCGATCATGCCCTGGCACGCGCCTGCGCCGGACGGCGGCTGTCGGGTGGTTGCCGGCCCCCACATGATCGTGTTGACCGCTACCGTCCCATTGCGCGACGAATCCACTTCTCTGACCGCCGGCTTCACGCTCGGCGAGGGTGAGACGGCCAGCTTCGTCGCGACCTACGAGGCGTCCCATCTTGCGCCGCCCGCGCCGGTGGACCCTGAACGCGCCTTGAAGGCCACGTGCGAGTACTGGACGGAATGGTCGGCGCGCAGCAAGTATGACGGGCCCTGGCGAGACGCCGTCGAGCGCTCCCTCATCACGATCAAAGCGCTGACCTACGAACCCACGGGAGGCGTGATTGCCGCGCCCACCCTGGCACTGCCCGAATGCGTGGGCGGAGAACGAAACTGGGACTACCGCTATTGTTGGCTGCGAGACAGCACCTTCACCCTCATGTCGCTCCTGAATGCGGGATACCGCGACGAAGCAGAGGCATGGTGCGGGTGGCTATTGCGGGCCGTGGCGGGCTGCGCAACACAGTTGCGTCCGGTGTACGGATTATCCGGCGAGCCCTGCCCCCCCGAACGCGAGCTCGACTGGTTGCCGGGCTATCGCCACTCACGACCCGTGCGTGTAGGCAACGCGGCCAGCGATCAGCTGCAGCTTGATGTCTTTGGCAGCATCATGGATACGCTCTATCAGGCCCGGCACGCGGGGGTCGACATTGACGACGCCGGCAAGGCTCTACAGGGACAACTCATGGGCCACCTGGAAACCGTGTGGCAGCAGAAAGACGAAGGAATTTGGGAGATCCGCGAAGAAACCCAGCATTTCGTCCATTCGAAGGTCCTCTGCTGGGTGGCCTTTGATCGCGCGATTCGGTCCGCAACGGAACATGGACTCCCCGGCCCCCTCGACCGGTGGCGCCGACACCGGGATGCCTTGCGGGAAGAGATCCTGGAACGCGGCTATGACGCGCAGGTCGGCGCGTTCACCCAGGCTTACGGCGTCCCGCATCTAGACGCGGCGGCATTGCTGATGCCTTTAGTGGGCTTTTTGCCGGCCAATGATCCGCGCATGATCTCCACGGTAAAAGCCATTGAACGCGACCTCGTACGCGACGGGCTGGTGCTGCGCTATGACACCGAGAAGGTGAAAGACGGTCTACCGCCCGGTGAAGGCGCCTTCATCGCATGCACCTTCTGGTTGGCGGACAACCTGATACTGCAAGGCCAGCGGGATCGCGCACGCAAACTGTTCGAAAAAGTGCTTTCACTGCGCAACGACGTCGGGCTGCTAGCCGAGCAGTACGACATCTCGCTGGGCATGCAGGTTGGAAACTTCCCACAAGCCTTCTCGCACTTCGCCCTGATCGACACCGCCTTCAACTTCCATGGTGGCAAAGGCTTGGCCATGGCCGGCCAGGAAGCTGAAGCGTCTTAGCGTCTTAGCGTCTTAGCGTCTTAGCGTCTTAACGCATTAGAAGCACATCTCTTCCTTGCATGGAATATCGTTCCATTTATTGGAACGGCGAGACCCCGTCCGTCGGCTGCCAGCCCGTTACGTTTCCGTTTGTAAATGCCACGAACCCATCGTCTCGGGTGCCGACATTCCGTTGACGTATGCACGTTCTTTCACCATAATCTCTAAAAAAAGGAACAACGTTCCATTATTTAGAACAACTCGTATATGAGCTGTCGGATCAAAAGGAGAGAGACAACCGTGGCGATGCTTTTCACTTTCAACGACGCACACCATCATCACGCACCGCCCACGATCCTCATTCGCGGCAACCCCATCCCAAACCATGAACAGCCTGTACGCCTGGAGCGCCTCAAGGCGGAACTCCTCAGAGGCGAGCACGAGCTGCTGCAGAGCCAGCCGTATCCCAGGAAATGGATCGCGGCGGTGCACGATGTCGGTTATCTGAGTTTCCTGGAAACCGCTCACTCCAGGTGGACGGCGTTTCTTGACTCCCAGGCCACCAAAGGCGGAAACGTCACGGATGACCTCATCCACGCGCACGTCTTTTCTCACCACGCATCGCGCGAGAAGCCCTCTTCCATACAGGGCCAGGTCGGTTATTACCTGTCCGGCGGTTCAAGCCCGGTCGCGGCGGGAACATGGGAGGCATCTCTGGGCTCGGTGGATACCGCCCTGAGCGCGGCCGACCTGATTCTGAGTGGCGACACACGACACGCCTATGCGTTGTGCAGACCGCCAGGGCATCATGCGTATGCCGATATGGCCGGCGGATTCTGCTATCTCAACAACGCCGCCGTTGCCGCAAACTATCTGGCCAACAAGCTCGGGCGCGTCGCCATCATCGATGTCGACGCCCATCATGGAAACGGGACTCAGTCCATCTTCTATGAACGCGACGATGTGCACTTCGTTTCGGTGCATGGCGACCCCAACGTCCTTTTCCCTTTCTATGCCGGTTACGCCCACGAGCGAGGCCAAGGCGCCGGACTGGGACACAACCTCAATATTCCGCTTCCTCTCGGTACGGAGGACGAAGCATTTCTTGAGGCGGTGCGTCAGGGAATGCAATCCGTATCCCTCTATGGCCCGGAAGCCTTGATCGTGTCGCTGGGATTCGACGCCTACAAGGGAGACCCAGCCGCGGGACTGGAGGTCAGCACGGAAGGTTTCGAAGCGGTGGGCCGCCTGATCGGCGGCTTTGCCGGACCCGTGCTGCTGATTCAGGAAGGCGGATATGTCGTCGAAAAGCTGGCCGATAACCTGGAGGCGTTTCTGAAAGGCTTCCTGGGACAAAGGCAATAAACCGGCCGCAGCCACGAAAGTGACTTCATTCTAAAACCGATTTTTGGAAGAGACAGACCATGCACGCGCAGACCGCAACCGAGACCACCTTGGTCGAAAAAGACATCGCCCACCTGCTCCATCCGTACACCAATCTCGCCCGCCATCTCGAGAACGGCCCCAATGTGATTGAGCGGGGTGATGGCTGTTATGTCTACGACAACAAGGGCAAGCGTTTCCTGGAAGCCATGTCCGGACTGTGGTGCGCCGGCCTGGGGTTTTCGAACAAACGCCTCGCCGATGCCGCCAAGGCCCAACTCGATGTCCTGCCCTACTTCCATCTGTTCAACCACTATTCACACCCAACGGCGATTGAACTGGCGGAAAAGCTGGCAAGCATCGCGCCGAACGATCTTCAGCATGTCCTCTTCGCCAATTCCGGCTCCGAGGCCAACGACTCTGCCGTCAAGCTGGTGTGGTACTACCATAACGCGATCGGAAAACCGGAGAAGAAGAAAATCATCGGGCGGCAATTCGGCTATCACGGGGTGACCGTTGCCTCGGGAAGCCTGACCGGCCTGCCGCCAGTGCATGCAAATTTTGACCTTCCCATCGCCCGCATCCTGCATACCGACTGCCCTAGCCACTACCACCATGCACTCGAAGGCGAAACGGAGGAGGAGTTCTCCACGCGTCTGGCTCATAACCTCGAACAGCTCATCCTGCAGGAAGGCCCGGAGACCATCGGCGCCTTCATTGCGGAACCCGTCATCGGTGCAGGCGGTGTACTGACGCCACCCAAAGATTATTTCCAAAAAATCCAGGCTGTTCTCAAGCGCCACGAAATCCTGCTCATTGCGGACGAAGTGATATGCGGCTTCGGCCGTACGGGGAACATGTTCGGTTGCGATACCTATGGCATACAGCCCGACATGATGACGGTCGCAAAAGGCTTGTCGGCCGCGTACCAGCCCATCTCCGCCCTCATTTTCAGCAACGCCATCCTGCAAGCCATGGTCGAAGTCGGCGGCACGCAGAATCTCTTCGCCCACGGCGTGACTTACGCCGCTCATCCGGTGTGCGCCTCTGTGGCTCTGGAGACATTACGTATCTACGAAGAAGACGACATCGTCGCCAAGGTGCAAGAGATTTCTCCTTACTTCCAACAACGGCTTGCCGAACTGGATAGCCATCCTCTGGTCAGCAATACCCGAGGGGTGGGTCTGCTGGGAGGGGTAGAGATCGTCCAAGACAAGACCAGCCGCACGCCTTTTCCTCCCGAAGCGGACATGGCCAACTGGGTGCAGCGCAGGTGCGCCGAATATGGCGTGATCGTGCGGGCCATTCGGCAGTCCATCGCCCTGTGCCCTCCGCTGATTATCAATCGCGAGCAAATCGACGAAATGTTCGACGCGCTCACCAAGGCGCTGGACGATGCGCGGCGACTTCAATAGAGGCCGGCACGGTATACCGCCCCGGATGGCGCTTTCATAAGAAGAACGGCTGCACAACAGGAGACATGTGAATGAAGACAGCATCAACCCTATGGAAAACCATGCTGGCAGGACTGGTCTGCATGGCCGGACTGGCCCAAGGCAGCTTCGCCTCGCAGACAGAACCCGTATCGGGCGGCCGGCTCAACCTGGTGGTCCAGCCGGAGCCCCCGGTTTTGAACCTGGGCGTCAACAAACTGGGACCGACTTCATTTGTCGGCGGGAAGATCTACGAGGGCCTGATCACGCTCTCGCCGGAACTGAAACCGGTGCCGCGCCTGGCAGAATCCTGGACCGTCTCGGAGGACGCCACCAGCTATGTGTTCAAGCTGCGCAAGAATGCGACCTGGCATGATGGCGAGCCGTTCACGGCGAAGGACGTTCTCTTCAGCTTCCAGAAGTTCCTTCCTGCCACCACGCCCAGAACCGCCATGATCATGGACCTGACTGAGTCCATCACGGCCCCAGACCCCCACACCGTCGAGTTCAAATTCAAGGAGCCCTTTCCCGCGCTCATGATGGTTCTCGAAGCCACTGGCGGGACCATCATGCCCAGCCATCTCTATGAAGGCGTCGAGGATTTCCGCACAGCAGAGGCGAACAATAAGATTGTGGGGACCGGCCCCTTCAAGCTGAAAGAATGGAGGAAGGGTTCCTACATCCACTTGGTGAAGAACGATGCGTACTGGGATGGCGGAAAGCCGTATTTGGACGAACTCTACTTCCACGTCATTCCGGACGCGAACAGTCGTTCAATGGCATTCGAGAGCGGACGCATCGACGCCATCCGCACCGGCGACGTTGAAAACTTCGAGATTCTGAGACTGGATGAGCTCCCGGGCGTCGAACAAAGCCTTGCGGGCTGGGAATACTACGACCCGATCGCGTACCTGCACATCAATATGCGCAAGGAACCGATGAATGACGTGCGCTTCCGTCAGGCGCTTGCACACGCGATCGATCGTAGCTTCATCATCGACACGATATTCAACGGCTTTGGAAAGAAGGTGAACGGCCCGTTCAGCAACGATTCGGTCTTCAAGGACGCCTCTGTCGAAACGGAGTACGCCTACGACCCCGCCAAGGCGAAAGCCCTGTTGGATGAAATGGGCCTGAAGCCCAATTCCGATGGCGTTCGGGCGGAGCTGCGCTTGTTGCCCCTGCCCTACGGAGAAACCTGGCAACGCCTGGCCGAATTCGTTCGTGAGCAACTGCAAGAAGTCGGGATTCGGGCGCAATTGGTGGCGACCGATGTGCCAGGGTGGTTCCAGCGCGTAACGACCGGCGACTTTGATCTGGCTTTCAATTACGTATATCAAATGGGGGACCCCGCCATTCTGATGTCGCAAACCTACATGTCCGAGTACCAGTTCAACGGCAGCACGGGCAGCAACTTGGGAGGGTATGAAAGCCCCGAAATTGACAAGCAGTTCCGACTGGCGCAGTCGCAGCCGGACGCCACGAAGCGGAGAGCCACTTATTCCGCCATACAAAAGACCCTGTCGCATGATGTCGCCATACTCTGGTTGCATCAGATGTTGATGCCCACCCTCTACCACGATCGCATTCAAAACATGATCACGACAGGTCTAGGCATGAACGAGAACTTTGCCGACGTCTGGCTCAAGCGATGATTCCATCATGGAAAAACTGCATTATGTGTTCGGTCGAACACTGAAATCGGTACTGGTGATCGTTGCGGTGCTGGCCCTGAATTTCCTGTTGGTCAGGGCGGCACCGGGCGATCCGGCCATGATTCTGGCAGGCGAAGCCGGCGCAACCGACCCTTCCTTCATCGAAGAGGTCAGAAAGGACTTCGGTCTGGACAAACCCTTCATCGTGCAGATGGGGCTTTACGCCAAGCAGGCAGCGACCTTCGACTTCGGTATGTCGTACCGCGAAAACCGGCCCGTCCTGGACCTGATTCTGGAACGGCTGCCGGCGACTCTGCTGCTGACGCTGACGGCCTTGTTCAGTTCCATCGTTATCGGTGTCGGGCTGGGCGTCGCGGCCGCCCGCTTCGCCGGCCGCTGGATCGACGGGCTGATCACGACGATCTCGCTGATCTTCTTCGCCATGCCGCTGTTCTGGATCGGGCTGATCGGCATCCTGATATTCTCCGTTCATCTTGGTTGGCTGCCTGCCTATGGCATGGCGTCGGTCGGCGCCGGCCTTTCAGGATGGGCGGCGCTGCGGGATACCCTCTGGCACCTGATCATGCCGGCGACCACGCTCAGCCTGTTCTATGTAGCTGTCTATACCCGCGTCATGCGGGCATCGGCAATCGAAGTCAAGGATCAGGACTTCGTAAAAACGGCTCGCGCCAAAGGTTTGCCGGAGCGCCAGATCTGGGGGCGGCACATCATGCGTAACGCGATTCTCCCCGTGATCACTTTCGGTTCGCTGCAAGCCGGCCACCTGATCGGCGGTTCGGTCCTGATCGAAACCGTCTTTGCCTGGCCTGGTATCGGCAGGCTGGCCTTCGACGCCCTGATACAACGTGAATACAACCTGCTGCTGGCTATCTTTTTTGTCAGCTCGGTCATTGTCGTATTCATCAACCTGGTCGCCGACATGCTTTACAGCGTGGCGGACCCGCGAATCGAGATGCAGACATGATGTCTTATCCCTTCAGACTGCTGGGCCGGATCTTCCGATTGCCGACGGGAGCGGTGGGCCTGCTGATGCTGGGCGCCATTCTGTTATTGGCGCTGCTGGCCCCTTCGCTGTATCCGGGCGACCCATGGCGCATGGCCGGCCGCCCCAATCTGCCCCCCTTCTCCGCGGGCTATCTGCTTGGCACCGACATGCTGGGCAGGGACATCGCGGCCGGCATTGCGCATGGCGCCCGAGTGTCCTTGCTGATCGGCTTCGTTGCCACACTGGTCGCGGTGCTGGTCGGCTCGCTGTTGGGCGCGATTGCGGGCTATCACGGTGGCCGCACCGACGACATCATCATGCGGATAACGGAAATCTTCCAGACCATACCCAGCTTTTTACTGGCCCTGTTGCTGGTGGCGATTTTCTCTCCATCGATCTATTCCATCGTTCTGGCGATTGGAATCGTATCTTGGCCGTCGGTCGCCCGCTTGGTAAGGGCCGAGTTCCTGACCTTGCGCACGTCCGACTTCGTCAAGGCGGCTATTGTCGGAGGACAGTCGAGCAGCCGCATTCTCTTCCGGCAGATCCTGCCCAATACGGTTTCGCCCATCGTGGTCGCGGCGTCGCTGATGGTGGCCACCGCCATCCTGATCGAGTCAGCCATCAGCTTCCTCGGTCTGGGCGATCGAAACTTCATTACCTGGGGGTTCATGATCGGAGCCGGCCGGACGATGATCCGCCAGAATTGGTGGCTCTCCGCCATACCAGGCATCGCCATTTTCCTCACCGTGCTGGCGCTCAACTTCGTCGGTGACGGTCTGAATCACGCTTTGAACCCGCGTTCCCGAGGACAGGATGGAAACCGCTGATATCACCCGAATCGACCGCGACACGCTGCTATCGATCCAAAATTTGTCTGTTCGCCTGCCGTCGACCTCGGAACGGTCCCATGCCGTGGAGAACCTTTCACTGCAAGTGAAAAGGGGCGAAACCGTATGCATCGTCGGGGAGTCGGGTTCAGGAAAGTCGGTCACTGCGCACGCCATCATGCGTCTGCTGCCACCGGGCGGTCTGAAAATCGAATCCGGCCAGATCTTTTTCGACGGGCATGATGTGCTGAGCCTGTCCAACCAAGAAGTACGCCGGCTGCGTGGTTCGCGCATTTCAATGATCTTCCAGGAACCCATGACGGCGCTGAATCCGGTCATGACCGTGGGAGACCAGATTTCCGAAGTGCTGCAGCAACATGGCACTCGCGGTCGCGCTGAGCAGCAGAAGAAGATCATCGAAGTGCTGACCGACATGCATCTGCCCGAACCGGCCAGACTGATGCATTGCTATCCGTTCCAGCTGTCCGGCGGGCAGCGGCAGCGCGTCATGATCGCCATGGCGATGGTTGCCCAACCCGCGCTGCTGATTGCCGACGAGCCCACAACGGCCCTGGATGTGACGACGCAGGCGCAAATCCTGCATCTGCTCAACGAGCTCAAGCAGCGGCACAACATGGCCCTGCTATTCATCACACACGACTTCGGCGTGGTGGCGGACATCGCCGATCGCGTTGCGGTGATGCAGGCGGGCCGCCTCGTCGAAGTCGGTGACTGCGACACGGTGCTTCGCCAGCCCACGCATCCCTACACAAAGAAACTGATCGCCGCCGTTCCCCGTCTGCGCATCGATTCCGAAGAGCGCCCCCAGCAAGCGGTCCTGCTGGAGATCTCCGGCGTGAAGAAAGCCTATCGCACGCGGGGCCGGGGATGGTTCGCCAAGCCCGGACGGCTGCAGGTGCTGGACGGGGTGGACCTCCATATCGACCGAGGGGAAATCCTGGGACTGCTCGGCGAGTCGGGATCCGGCAAGACCACACTCGGCCATTGCGTGGCCAAGCTGCTTTCCATCGACGAGGGGGAAATCCGCTTCGAAGGTCGGGACATCATGAGCATGACCGGCAAGGCTTTCCGCCCCATGCGACCGCGCATTCAGATGATATTCCAGGATCCCTATTCATCGCTGAACCCCCGGCACAGGGTGGGACGCATCATCACCGAGAACGCGCTTCTGAACGGCGTCTCGAAGGACGAAGCGGAACGCCGCATGTCGGAAGTACTCGACCTCGTCGGCCTGGACGCCGCCGCTGCCAACCGTTACCCGCACGAATTCAGCGGCGGGCAACGCCAGCGTATCGGTATCGCGCGCGCGCTCGTCATGGAGCCTTCGTTGATCGTCGCAGACGAACCCGTGTCCGCTCTGGACGTCTCCGTCCAGCAGCAGGTGCTAGAGCTATTGCGGGAAGTGCGCTCGCGCTATGGCCTGTCGATGCTCTTCATCACCCACGACTTGCGCATCGCCAGCCAGATCTGCGACCGAATCGCGGTCATGCAGCGCGGGAATATCGTTGAATGTCAAACGGCTGCCCAGATCTATCGGAACCCGCGGCACCCCTACACACGCGAATTGATTGCCGCGATGCCCGGCCGGGACGATGGCGATTTCGTTGCCACACCAGCCGATTTCCGAGTAGCGGAGGCCGTGTGAGATGGACGCGACGATGGACGCGACATCCGATTTTGATGCCGACCTGACCAATACAGAAAAGGAGTTGATCGGAACCGCGCAGGAGTTTGCCAACGAACAGCTGCTACGAATCGAATCCGTGGAGATTTCGGAACACCGCGCATTGCTGCAAGCAGCATGTCGCCGCGGCCTGGCGGGGATCGAAGTGCCCGCCCGTTTCGGAGGTTCGGCCGCCTCATTCTCCACAAGAATGCGAGTGTGTGAGGAACTCGCCAGGCGCCATGCCGGGTTCGCGTTCTCCTTGGTCAACCATCACAACATCATTGCGCGTATCGCCCAATCGGGCGGACCCATCCTGCAGTCGGAACTGCTGGCGCCCATGCTGTCGGGCGAATTGATAGGCTGCACTGCAATGACCGAACCCCAGTCGGGAAGCGATTTCACCAGCATGCAGACCCATGCCGCACGCACGGAAGGCGGTTGGATCCTGAATGGGGAAAAAGCCTGGATCACCAACGCGAGTCTTGCCGATGTGTATCTTGTCTACGCACAGACCGATGCGAAAAAGGGCGCCGAAGGGGTGGCAGGTTTCGTGGTGCTTGCCGGCGACCTCGGGTTCAACCGGGGAAAACCGTATAAAGCCTCGGGAATAGAGGGCATGGGTGTGGGCGAGTTCAGCCTTCGCGACTGCACCTTGCCCCATGAACGACTGCTTTACCCGCCCGGACACGGATTTCGGGCTGCAATGCGCGGCGTAAACCAGGCCCGGGTTCACGTCGCGGCGATGAACGCGGCAATGGTGGAGCGGGCGCTCTTCGAAGCCTTGGACCACACCGGCACCCGACAGGCGTTCGGCTCCCCCGTGATCGAGTTCCAGGGACTGGCCTGGTCGCTTGCAAACGTGGCCACCCAGCTTCAGGCAATGCGCCTGCTCGCGTATACCGCAGCCAGGACGATCAACGCCGACAAAGACGCCCAGACGATCGCAGCCATGGCCAAGAAATATGCCAATGATCACACTCTGGCAGCCCTGGCCACCTGCATGCAGTCAATGGGGGCACAGGGCATCACGGACGAAGCCGGCTTGGGGCAACTGCTGGCTTGGGCAAAAGCCTTCTGCTACACCGACGGCACGCCGGAAATGATGAACGAGCGGATTGTCCGGCTGCTGCGAAAAAGACGGGGTCAATAGAACGGAGCGTTACACGAGCGCCGTTTAGGAGCCGCGACAATATGTCTGCGTCATGAAGTACGGCCAGTCGGCGACCGTGAGGCAAAAAAATGGGGTTTGGCCAGAATTTTCATAGTATGAAAACCTTGGCCAAACCCCATCTCTGAAATCCTGGTCGGGGCGAGAGGATTCGAACCTCCGACTCCTACGTCCCGAACGTAGTACTCTACCAGGCTGAGCTACGCCCCGACTATCTATCCCGGCTAACCGAGAAAGAGCATAATTCTAGCAAAGAATTAAGGTGCGTGGAGGCCGGCCACGAAGAAAGTGCTGCGCGGGCCAGATCAGCTTCGGCCACAGCGGCCTTGCGGGTGTATTCCAGGGCGTCGGTTTCCTGTACGGCGCGCGCCACCGCGGAGAAGTCGCCATCGCCATGAAGAATGGCGTCCTGCACCAGGAATCGCTGCGCGGGCGTGCCGACTTCCATCACGCGTATCAGGGGCAAGGTGGGCTTGCCCTCGCGCAGGTCGTCGCCCACGTTCTTGCCCAACGCATGTACGTCGCCGCCATAATCCAGCACGTCGTCCACCAACTGAAAGGCCGTGCCAATGTGGCGGCCGTAGGCGGCAGCGGCCGTTTCCTGCTCAGGCGACGCACCGGCAACGATAGCGCCCACCTGCGCAGCAGCTTCAAAAAGCTTGGCGGTCTTGTAGCGAACCACCTGCAAGTAACGGTCGAGCGAGACGTCAGGGTCATGCACATTCAGCAGCTGCAGGACTTCGCCTTCAGCAATCACCGTGGTGGCCGCCGACAACACCGTCATGGCAGGCATGGAGCGCGATTCCACCATCATCTCGAAGGAACGGGAATATAGGTAGTCGCCCACGAGCACGCTGGCGGCATTGCCGAAAACCGCGTTGGCCGTGTGGCGGCCGCGTCGCATGTCGGATTCATCTACCACATCGTCGTGCAACAGCGTGGCGGTGTGGATGAATTCCACCACGGCGGCCAACAGGTGGTGCACCGTGCCCTGATAGCCCAATGCACGCGCGACCATGAGCAACATGGCGGGCCGCATGCGCTTGCCCCCCGCGCCGACGATGTAGTCGCCAATGGTGCGGATCAGCACGACTTCAGAATCGAGGCGCTCACGGATAACCACATCCATGGCATTCATGTCGTCTTCGACGGGAGCAAGCAGGTCGTTGAGGTTCAAGGCGGGGCCCGACAATTAACAGGAGGGAGTTCTTCGGCAAACAGCCGATTATACGTGACCGCACAGTCGTCCCTTTGCTGGGGGGCCTGCAAATTAGCGATAATCAAGGCTTTTCCCGAAAACAGGGAAGGACCCCGAGAATACGTCCGGGATTCACCGAGAAGAGAGACATCCATGACTGCAGGAAAGAATCGTCATCGCAGGAGACCCTCGTGACCGCATATGAAATGAACACGCTCATTGAGCGCGCCGAGCGTGTGCTGGCACAACTGGAGGCCTGGCTGCCGCCTGCGCCGCCGGCCATTGACTGGCAGGCTCATGCCTTTCGTTGGCGCAAGCGCGGTTCACGGGGCTGGCTTGACGCCGTGCAGCACATTGCGCGCATCGGTGTGGACGACCTGCAGCACATCGAACGCCAGAAAGCTGTGATCGACCGGAATACCCGTCACTTTCTGGAAGGCCGGCCGGCGAATAACGTGCTGATGACCGGCGCGCGCGGCACCGGCAAGAGCTCGCTCGTAAAAGCCATGCTGGCGCAGTACGGCGGGCAGGGCCTGCGCCTTATCGAGGTCGACAAGTCCGACCTATCCGACCTGGGCGACATCGTGGATCTGGTTGGGGACCGCCCCGAGCGCTTCATCATTTTCTGCGACGACCTCTCTTTCGAAGAGGGCGAGGCAGGCTACAAGGAACTGAAGTCGGTGCTGGACGGCTCGATCAGCGCGTCGGGCGACAACGTGCTGGTCTACGCCACATCGAATCGGCGGCATCTGTTGCCCGAATACATGAGCGAAAACCTGACCGCCAAGCATCAGTCCGACGGCGAGATCCATCCCGGCGAGACGGTGGAAGAAAAAATCTCGCTTTCCGAGCGGTTCGGCCTATGGCTGTCCTTCTACCCCTTCAAGCAGGACGACTACCTGGACATCGTCAACCACTGGCTGCGCGAGATGGGTTGTGCGCCGGAATCCGTCGAGGCCTCGCGTACGGAAGCCCTGCAGTGGGCGCTCGAACGGGGGTCGCGCTCCGGCCGCGTCGCACGCCAGTTCGCCCGGGACTGGGCCGCCCGCCATGTCTAAACCCTTCGTCGATGTGGCGGCCGGCGTGATCATTCAAGCGGACGGCCGCATCCTGCTGGGCCAGCGGCCCGCCGACAAGCCCTGGTCCGGCTGGTGGGAACTGCCCGGCGGCAAGATCGAGCCGGGCGAAACCGTGCTCCAGGCTCTGGCCCGCGAACTGAAGGAAGAGCTCGACATCGAGGTCACCGAGTCGGCCCGCTGGGTCACCTACGTACACGAGTACCCCAAGACCATCGTGCGTCTGGCCTTCTGCAAGGTGACGGCATGGAAGGGCGAGCCGCGCGGAATGGAAGAGCAAGCGCTGGCCTGGGTGGACCCCAAAGGTCCGCTGCAGGTCGGTCCTGTGCTCCCGGCGACCGAACCGCCCATGCGCTGGCTCACCTTCCCCGACCGCTACCTCTTGACCAACATTGGCGCTACACAGCACCTGGACGCTTGGCTGAAAAGGCTGGACACTGCCCTGGAACACGGCGTTGGCCTCATCCAGTTCAGGGAGCCTGAATGGGAAGCCCGTGCCCGCGGCGACACTGCTGAACACGAGCGGCTGGAAGCCGCTTTTCTTGCCGTCCTGGCGCGTTGCCGCCAAGCCGGGGCGAAATGCCTGGTGAATGCCGTGCATCGGGAATCCTGGTGGGGCCGGGCCGACGGCGTGCATCTGCGTGCGGCCGACCTTGCGTTGCAACGGGTCGTACCGTCTAAACCAGCCCTCGTGGCGGCCTCGGTGCACTCCGAAGAGGAATGCCAGGCAGCCATCGAAATGAAAGCGGACTTCATGGTGATGGGGCATGTGCTGAGCACCCCTTCGCATCCCGACACGCCGGGCATGGGCTGGGAACGCTTCGCCGAGTTGGCTCAAGGCGCGGGCTGCCCCGTCTATGCCATCGGGGGGCAGAGCGCCGCCACGCTGCGGGAAGCCCAGGCGCATGGAGCGCATGGCGTAGCGTTCATGCGGGCGGGCGCCTGATGCTACTGCCGGTTCGCACCTGAATCCCGCATAGGGAATTCAGGTGCCCAGCCCCCGCCCAAGGCGGCGATCAGGCGGGCACTGGCGTTCAGCCGTTCCTGCAGCAAGCTGAGGGCGGCGCGCTCGGTACTGAGCGCCGTGGTTTCGGTCTGCACGACGCTCAGGTAATCGATCAGGCCCGCTTCATACTGATTTTGCGTCAATCGCAGCGCCTCGCGGGCGGACTCCAGGGCGCGGCCTTGTGTGACCTGCTCCTGGCCCATGACACGAAGCTGCACCAGCAGATCCTCCACTTCCTGCAAGGCGGCGAGGACGGCCTGGCGCCAACTCAGGGCCTGTACATCGAAAGCCGCCCTGGCCTGCTCCACCGCCGCGCTGCGCGCACCGCCGTCGAAGAGCGTAAGCGCAAGCGCCGGCCCCAGGGCCCAGTAGCGAGCCGGTGCGGTCAGCCATTCCGCCCACTGTCCCGAACGAAAGCCGCCCTGGGCACCTAGGGTGAGCGCGGGGAACCAGGCGGCTTGGGCCACGCCGATCTGAGCGTTGGCCTCCGCCATGCGGCGCTCCGCCGCCGCAACGTCCGGGCGGCGCTGCAGCAGCTCTGAAGGCATGCCCACCGGGATGGTCGGCAGTCTCGGCACATCGTCGGATGCCGCGAGTCCGAAGGACGCAGGGGTGCGCCCCAATAAGACCGCCGCTGCATGCTCGAGTTGGGCGCGTTCCCGCTGCAGCGCAAGCAGCTGAGTACGGGCGTTTTCGAGCTGCGTGCGTGCGGCCGCGACATCGGCCATCATGGCCACCCCTGCCTGATAGCGGTTCTCCGTCATCCGCAGCGAACGCTCATAGGCCTGCACCGTCTGCTCCATGAGCCGGATCTCGGCATCGGTTACACGCAAGGTGAAATAGGTCTGTGCAAGCGTGGACTGCATGCTAAGGCGCACATCGCCGATGTCCGCAACACTGGCATCCAGCGCAGCCTGGCTCGATTCGACCGAGCGCCGGACACGGCCCCATAAGTCGACTTCCCAGCTCACCGAGCCCGATACTGAATAGCTGTTGCTCGCCCCTCCGCCGAAGCCGCCGCTTCCTCCCTGGCTGCCGGTCGCCGTACCGGCGCCGCTACCGGAACGCTCGACCGAGGCATTACTTCCCACGGTTGGAAAGAAGCCCGAACGTGCCGATTGGAGCGAGGCCTGCGCCTGGCGATATCGTGCTTCCGCCAAGCGGAGATCCAGGTTCTGTGCCTGCAGCTCCACCATCAGGTCGTCGAGCACGGAATCCTCATACAAGCTCCACCAGTCCGAACGCAAGACGGGTGCATTCGCATCGACCTGCACCCAGCCGGCATTGGCGGAGGGGTGCGGCTTCACGACGGCCTGCTTGTAGTCCGCACCCAGGTCAATATCCGGCCGCCGATAATCCGGCCCTACGGCGCAACCGGCCAGCAGAGCCAGCGATAGCAGTCCCGTGAGTGCGAATTTCCGTGGAACGCCTTCATCGCGGCCACCGCGAACGGCAAGACGCGCCGCCGCGCTTCGTTTCGGAAGCTGCTTTGCGGCGTGCTGCGTGTGGGTGGGCAGAGAGACGGCTCGTGCTTGCATGGCTTCCATTATGGGTTTCGTGTCGTTGGTTCGCCCCGCGGCGCGTCCGTGGCCCGCTCGCCTCGGCGTCGGGATACGCGCAAGCGCAGGCGATCAAGATAAAGGTACACCACCGGGGTCGTATAGAGCGTGAGTATCTGGCTGAGCAGCAGCCCGCCCACAATGGTGATGCCCAATGGCCGGCGCATTTCCACGCCCGCGCCCGTCGCCAGCACCAGAGGCAATGCCCCGAGCATGGCAGCCAGCGTGGTCATCATGATGGGGCGGAAGCGCACCAGGCAGGCCTGATAAATGGCATCGCGAGAACTCAGTCCGTCGCGCCGCTCCGCCAGCAGAGCGAAGTCAACCATCATGATGGCGTTCTTCTTCACGATACCGATCAGCAGAAACACGCCAATCAGCGCGATCAGCGTGAATTGTTCACCCAGCAGCATCAGGGCGAGCAATGCACCGATGCCCGCGGAAGGCAGAGTGGAAAGAATCGTGATGGGGTGAATATAGCTTTCATACAGCATGCCCAGCACCAGATACATGGTGACCAGGGCGGCAAGAATCAACCAGGGCTGCTGGTCCATGCCCTGCATCAGCGCCCCGGCCGTTCCCAGGAAACCGGCCTGTATCTCGTGCGTCGGCAGACCGGTGCGCGCCACCGCCTCCTCGATCGCCACCATGGCTTCGTCCAGCGCCACCCCCGGGGCCAGACTGAAGGAGATGGAGTCGGCGGCGAGCAGGCCCTGGTGGTTGACGCTCAACGGCGCGCTGCCGCGCTCCAGCCGGGTGAAGGCCGACAAGGGGACACGCTGCCCATCGGCTGCGATCACCTGCACCAAGCGGAGCGATTCGGCGTCCCGCGCATAGCGCTCGTCGATGCCCATCACCACATGGTATTGGTTCAGACGGCCATAGATCACCGACACCTGACGCTGACTGAAGGAGTTATTCAGCGTTGTGGCGATCGTGTTCATGTCCACGCCCAGGCGCTTGGCGGCATCCCGGTCGATCACCAATTCCACCCGCCGTCCTTTGTCCTCGACGTCCGTATCCACATCGACCAGTTGCGGCAGCGCGGCCAAGGCTTGCTGCACGCGCGGCATCCAGGTCTTGAGCGTGTCCAAGTCTCCGCTCATCAGCGTGTAGTCATAAGAGCCCGAACTCTGCTGCCGCCCACCCACAAAGATGTCCTGCTGCGGCACCAGTGTGAGTCGGGCACCCGGCGTCCGTTGGAACTGGGGACGCAGGCGGTTGACCACTTCCATGGCGCTCTCGCCGCGCTGGCTTTTAGGCTGAAGCTCTATCATGAGGAAGCTGGAATTGCTGCCGCCCCGTCCCCCCGCGTGCACCGTCACACTGCGTATCGCCGGGTCAGCCATCAACTGCTTACGGAAGGCTTCGAGCTTGGGCATCATGGCATGGAAGGATGTTCCCTGATCCACACGAAAGAAGCCCATGAGCTGGCCGGTATCCTGCTGGGGGAAATACCCTTTGGGCACGATGGTGTACAGATAGACATTCAGACCGATGGTGGCCAGCAGCACCATCAGTGTGAAGCGGCTATGCGCCAGAGCCCAGTTCAGCGAACGCTTGTAGCCGGCCCAGAACCAGTCGCCCATGGTACGAAAGGCCCGGCTCAACGCGCTGCGGCGCGGCGGCTCCGTGGAACCGCCCTGCGAGACGGCGTTCGGCCGGGCGCCCGGCTCGCCGCCCTGCAAAAGTACGCCCTGCCCCGTCGCCCGCCCGGCCAGGACACCGCCATCGGCACCCGCCTTTCCTTCCTTGCTCCCCACCTTCAGCAGGCGTGCGCACATCATGGGCGTGAGCGTCAGGGAAATCAGCAGCGACACCAGGATCGCGACCGACAGGGTGACCGCGAACTCTCGGAAGAGCCTCCCCGGCAGGCCGCCCATGAACAGCATGGGAATAAACACCGCCACCAGAGACAGGCTCATTGCCACCACAGTGAAGCCGACCTCGCTTGCGCCCCGCATGGCCGCGCGCAGGGGCGGCATGCCCTTCTCCCGATACCGGATGACGTTTTCCAGCACGACAATGGCATCGTCCACCACAAAGCCGGTGGCCACGATGAGCGCCATCAGCGAAATGGTGTTCAAGGTATAGCCGAACAACAGCATCAGGCTGAAGGTCGTGATGAGCGAGGCCGGCACCGCAATGGCCGGTATCAGCGCCGCTCGCCCATTGCGCAGGAACATCAGCACCACGACGATGACCAGCGCCACGGCGATCAGCAGCGTGATCTCGGCCTCGTGCATGGACGCCCGTATGCTGGGCGTACGGTCCTGCGCCACCGACAGTGTCACGTTGGCCGGCAGCATGGCCTCAAGCTGCGGCACCTGGCTATGTATGGCGTCCACCGTCTTGATGATGTTGGCATCGGCCTGACGGCGCACAATCAGCAACACTGCTTTTCTGTCGTTATAGAAGCCGATCTTGTTGCGGTCCTCGACCGAATCCTCGACCGTCGCCACATCCCTCAGGCGGATCGGCGCACCGTCCCGCCAAGCGACGATGAGCGGGGCAAACTGCTGGGCACGATTCATCTGCCCGCCCGTGCTCAGCATCCAGTTGTGCCTGTCGTTCTCCACCACCCCATTGGGCCGCAGGGTGTTGGCATCATTGAGCGCGCGCCGCACCTCGTCCAGCGCCACGCCCGCGGCATACAGCGCTTGGGGATTAAGGGTGACGCGCACGGCGGGTAGAGAGCTGCCGCCGACTTCCACTTCTCCCACTCCCGGGACCTGAGCCAGCTTCTGCGCGACCAGGGTGGCGGCCAGATCGTAAAGCTCGCCTTGCCCGGCCACGGGCGAGGTCAGTGCCAGCACCATGATGGGTGACGACGAAGGGTTCACCTTGTTATAAGTGGGATTGCTGCGCAGGCCCGAAGGCAGCATGGCCCGCGCCGCGTTGATCGCCGCCTGGACGTCCCGCGCCGCGCCGTCGATGTCCCGGCCCATGTCGAACATCAGCATGATGCGGGTCGACCCTTCCGAACTGCGCGAACTCATCTCCGCCAGTCCCGCTATGGAACCCAGCGACTGCTCCAGCGGCGTGGCCACGGTGGAGGCCATGGTCTCGGGACTCGCTCCAGGCATGCTGGCCGACACCGTGATCATGGGGAAATCCATTTGAGGCAGCGGCGATACCGGCAGCAGGAAATAGGACAGAACGCCGGTCAGCACCATCGCCAGGCAGGCGAGCGTCGTCGCCACCGGCCGCATGACGAAGAGCCCGAACCACCTCATGCGGCCGGCTCCCCCGCCGTACCCGCAGCAGCATCTCGCCGCCGGAATCGCCGGGCGTAGCGGTCGAAGAACAGGTAGATGACGGGCGTGGTGAACAGGGTCAGCACCTGGCTGCAGATCAGCCCGCCCACCATGACCAGCCCCAGCGGCTGGCGCAGCTCTGCGCCGGACCCGGTCGCGAGCATGAGCGGAATCGCGCTGAACAGCGCGGCCAGCGTCGTCATGAGGATGGGACGAAAGCGCAGCAAGGCGGCCTCATGGATGGCCGACTGGGGATCCAGCCCTCGCTCGCGCTCGGCATCCAGCGCAAAGTCGATCATCATGATCGCGTTCTTCTTCACGATCCCGATCAGCAGGATGATGCCGATCACGCCTATCATGTCCAGATGCGTTCCCGTCAGCAGCAGCGCCAGCAGCGCCCCCACCGCCGCCGATGGCAAGGTGGAAAGTATCGTCACCGGGTGGATGTAGCTTTCGTACAGAATGCCCAGCACGATATACATCGTGACCACCGCCGCCAGAATCAGCCACAGTGTGCTCGAGAGCGAGGCCTGGAAGGCGCGCGCCGCGCCCTGGAAGGTAAGCTCGGCCGACAACGGCATCTGCAGCTCGGCCTGCACGCCGCGTATCGCTTCGACGGCATCCGACAACGCCACGCCCGGCGCGGTATTGAAGGAGATCGTGGTTGCCGGAAATTGCCCCAGGCGCTCAATGGACAGCAAAGTGCTGTCGTACTCGATCCGCGCGAACGCGCTCAAGGGGATCGGCGTACCGGCACTGCCCTTCACATGGATCTGCTCCAGCGCTGAAGGATCCTGCCGATACTCGGGCGCCACTTCCAGCACGATGCGGTATTGCGCCGACTGCGTGAAGATGGTCGAGATCAGACGCTGCCCGAAGGCATCGTACAGCGCATCGTCCACCATGGCATTGCTCACGCCCAGCCTGGCCGCCGCATCCCGGTCGATACGCACGATGGCTTCCCGGCCGTGCGGCAGCAGGTCGCTGACCACGGACTCGAGTTCGGGCAAGGCGGCCAAGGCTTCGACCAGCCGGGGCGCCCAGGTCATCAGCAGCTCGTGGTCCGGGTCGGACAACGTCATCTGGTACTGATTGCGGCTGACGCGGTCATCGACCGTCAGATCCTGCACCGGCTGCATGTACACCTGTATGTCCGGCAGGTCCGCCAGCGATGCATCCAGGCGCCGCATGACGTCCGACGCGCTACTGCCGCGTTCCCCCAGAGGCGCCAGGGCGATCTGCATCCGTCCCGTGCTGAGCGTCGAGTTGGTGCCGTCGATGCCAGTGAACGAGGTCACCGACACGACGTCCGGATCTTCCAGGATTCGTTGAGCCGCAACGTTCTGGCGCGCCGCCATGGAAGCAAACGAGACGTCCTGCGGACCCTGGCTGATGGCCTGGATAAGGCCGGTATCCTGCTGGGGGAAAAATCCCTTCGGCACCACCACATAAAGCAGGCCTGTGAAGACCAGCGTCGCGACGGCAACAAGCAGGGTCAGCCCCTGCCGCCGCAGCACCCATCGCAGTCCACGGTCATACCAGGCGATCAGGTCGTCCATCCCGCGGCCGGCGGCGCGCTGGAAGCGGCCCAGCTTCATTTCGGATTCGGGGCGCAGCAGGCGCGCGCACATCATGGGCGTGAGCGTCAAGGAGATGGCCAGAGACAACAGAATCGCCACGGCCAGCGTGACGGCGAACTCGCGGAACAGCCGCCCGATCACGTCGCTCATGAATAGCAGCGGAATCAGCACGGCGATCAGCGACAGCGTCAGCGACACCAGGGTAAAGCCGATCTGTTTGGCGCCCTTCAATGACGCTTGCAGCGGCGACTCGCCCTCTTCTATGTGCCGGGCGATGTTCTCGATCATCACAATGGCGTCGTCCACCACGAAGCCGGTGGCAATGGTCAGCGCCATCAGGCTCAGCGTGTTCAAGCTGAAGCCGCTCAAATACATGATGCCGAAGGTGCCCACCAAGGACAGGGGCACGACCACGCTGGGTATGAAGGTCGCCGTCCAGCTGCGCAGGAAGACGAAAGTCACGAGCACCACCAGGCCGATAGCCAGCAACATTTCCGTCTGGACGTGGCGGATGGCCTCGCGTATGGTCTGCGTCCGGTCGGCGGCCACGGCAAGGTCCACGCCCGCCGGCAGGGAAGCCCGCAGAGACGGCAGCATGGCCTTGACGCTGTCGACCACCTGCACCACGTTGGCGCCGGGCTGGCGCTGTATGTTCAGCAGAATGGCGGGGGTCGTGCCCACCCACGCCGCCTGGCGTACATTTTCGGCATCCTGGACGGCACTCGCGACGTCGCGCAGCCTGAGCGCCGAACCGCCCTCATGGCGCAGGATCAGGTTCTCGTAATCCTCGATCGAACGCAGCTGATCGTTGGCGTCGATGGTGGTGGAACGCTCCGGCCCATCCAGGTTTCCCTTGGGCTGGTTGACGTTGGCTTCGTTGATGGCTGCGCGTACGTCCGCCAGCGTCAGGCCGCGCGCAGCGAGTGCCGCCGCATTGGCCTGGATGCGCACCGCCGGGCGCTGCCCCCCCGCAATGCCCACCAGCCCGACCCCCGTGATCTGGGAAAGCTTCTGCGCCACGCGCACGTCGATCAGGTCGCGGACCTGGTGCAAGGGCAGCGTGGGCGAGGTCACCGCCAGCGTGATCACCGGTGTATCGGCCGGGTTCACCTTGTTGTAGATGGGCGGTGCGGGCAGGTCATTGGGCAGCAGGTTGGACGCGGCATTGATGGCGGCCTGCACCTCCTGTTCGGCTACGTCCAGCTCCAATTCCAGGTCGAACTGAAGGGTGATGACCGACGACCCTCCAGAGCTGGACGAGGTCATCTGCGTGAGGCCGGCCATCTGCCCGAACTGCCGCTCCAGTGGCGAAGTCACGAGCGCCGTCATGACGTCCGGACTCGCCCCGGGATATAGCGTGCTGACTTGTATCGTGGGGTAGTCCACCTGAGGCAGCGCCGATACCGGCAGCAGCCGGTAAGCCAGAATGCCCGAGAGCAGCAGCGCGATCATCGCCAGCGTGGTGGCGACGGGGCGCAGGATGAAGATGCGCGACAGATTCACGGG
>JAEWFK010000160.1 GCA_023388835.1 Pseudomonadota bacterium
TAATCAAAACAGAGTCAACGATGAAAACCTTCGGCGCGTTTCTTTGCCACCTTCCTATATCTCCCATTTTGCAGGACGGGATCCTCGAGACAGGAGTGAACCATGGTGCAGATCGTCATCATCGAGCCTCATTTGCTGTTGCGATTGGGCCTGACCTCCTTGATGACATGCCTGACCGGCGCTGAGCGCATCAAAAGCCAGACCTATGACGACTTATATCAGAGCCCGCCCCGCTCCGCTCCCACAGACCTGGTGCTGCTGGGGGCCCATCCGGAAGAACGCATCAATCTCCTGATCCAGGCAGCCCGACGCGCCCATGCCCCCAGACGGCTGGTGCTGCTCTCGGAACCCACTTCGTATCCCGCGGCCTGGACCAATCTGCCGTCTCTGGTCACCGATTACATCTCGACAACCGCCAGCGCCGAGTCCATCCTCTCGACCGTGCACTCACTTCTCCATAAAAGCTCAGGGCGCAACAGCCCAGGCGGCCACCCGCTCCCTCGCGGCCAGGCAGTCGCTTCGGCCAGCCTTGCTCCCATCGCCGCAGCACCGTTTCAACCCCCGCTCGACAGAAACGTCGGCTTCAAGTTCGAGAAGGACGAAGCCGGAATGCTCGGGCTCAGCACGCGGCAATATGAAGTGCTGCTTCTCTTGGCTCAGGGTCATCCCATAAAAGTGATATGCCGAGAATTGAACATCACCATGGCCACCACGAAGGGACATCTCGAAGCGCTTTATCTGCGTCTCGGGGTTCACAATCGCAATGAAGCGGTCTTCGTCGCGATGGCTCGTGGTGCGACGCTCAAGATGCCTGACCCGGCCCCTCAACAGCCATAAGCGTCCCTCTCCCGAGCTTCATATTGTCGATTCAACAATCGCGCTCAGCCCGGGCTGAACCCGCCGCCAGCCGTCTTTGGGCATCCGGCCACCCCCCTATGCTCGGTGCTCTTTCCTTGAGCCGTTCATTCAAACGGCCCCCTCCGTTCTCCGGATTCCCCCGGGCCATCCAAGGGGTGAGCCCGGGCACTTAAGCCTCTGCGCTCGCCCGTTCTCCGTATTTAAGATTGGTCCAAATCGTAACTGGTTTGGACGGGACGGGAGAAATGGCGGAATCGAGGATCTTAAGATTCGGCATGCAGCTGACCGCAATCGGCTTATTAGCTAGCGTGTTGCCGCTCGGGCATGCGCAGACCACTTCGGATCTCCTTCCCGTACCCGTTCCCGTGTCTTTGCAAGGTCAAAGGCTGGATGGCCAACTTCATGGCTTCGTCCTGAATCGGACAATCACCGTAGTGGGTTTCGACTTCTACCAATACTTCTCCGCCGAGTGGAGAGCACGAGAGAAAAGCGACCAGTATTCGATCGCCATTATCGAGCGGCCCACCGCGATACGCGGCAGTGAGATATGGGTCGAATACCGAAACCAGCGAGTATTCCGCACATTCCTGTCCAGCACTCGCTCCCGGGTCAGGGACATCAGCGAAAGAGCAGTGGGCATTGTCTACGACGCTGTTGTCGACATGGATCTGCAGCAGCTGCTGTACCAGGATCAAGATCTTGCCAAGGAGGAACTGCAATGAAAAGACAAAAACCGGTCATACGTACAAGGGGGTCCCGGGCGTTCGCAGGCATGGCCATGGTCAGCGCACTGGCGCTTACTCCATCGGTGGCGTCTGAGCTCGTCTATTACCCGTTGAACCCCTCTTTTGGGGGAAGCCCGCTTAATGGCCCCGTCCTGATGAATTCCGCGCAGGCTCAGAACAAGCATACCGACCCGAGCGCCAGCGCCGCACGCGCCGGCATCACGCAGAAGACGCCGTTGGAACAGTTCAACGAGACGCTTGAACGCAGTATTTTGAATCGTTTGGCCGCCAGTGCATCGGCCAGTATCTCCGGCCCGGGCATGGGCCTTCAGCCGGGTACCGTTGAAACAGGAAACTTCCTCATCGACATCGTGGATCTGGGCGGAGGGCTGCTACGCATCACCACCACCGACAAGACGAACGGCACAAGCAGTTCCTTCGAGGTAGCGTCATGAATCCGAATACGGCGGGCCCGGCTATCCGCGCACAGGCCGGCCCGATATACGCCCTCGCTCGGCAGAGCTTCTCGCGTTTCACCGCATTGGCGAGCACGCTGGCCGCAGCCGCCCTGCTCTCGGCTTGCGCAGTCCCGCAGGAACCTTCAGATAGCGGGCCATCGGCGGCGCGGCTGACACCTGCCTCACCTTCGACCCGAGATCTACTGCAACTTCCTCCCCCCAAGGGGCGTGTCGTCGTAGCCGTGTACGGTTTCCGCGACCAGACGGGTCAATACAAGCCCGCGCCCGACAGCTCATTCTCCACATCTGTCACTCAGGGCGCGGCGACGATATTAGTCAAGGCGTTGAAGGATTCGGGCTGGTTCACTCCCGTGGAACGCGAAAATCTACAGAACCTTTTGACCGAACGCCGTATTGTCCGCGCCCTGCACGAAGGAACCGGAAACAACGCTGCGGCTCAGTATCCCGCACTGATGCCCGCATCGATTCTGATCGATGGCGGCATTCTGGCCTACGAGAGCAATGTAAGAACGGGCGGCGCAGGCGCTCGTTTCCTTGGGGTGGGCCTTTCCACTCAGTATCGCGTCGATCAGGTGACGGTGGGGCTGCGCAGCATTGATATCCGTAACGGACAGGTGCTGCATAGTGTATCGACCACCAAGACGATTTATTCATACGAAATCCGGCCCAGCGTTTTCAAGTTCGTGAATTTCAAAGAACTGCTCGAAATAGAAGCCGGCATTACTCGCAACGAACCCGCGCAGCTATCCATCAAAGAGGCAATTGAAGCCGCAGTCATTCATTTGACGGTGCAGGGCATCAAAGACCGCAGCTGGGTGCTGAACAACCCGCAAGACTGGGAATCCCCAGTGATCCAGCGTTATCTGGAAGAAGAGACGAACTACGTCAACGGCCTCGATGCCTTGATCGAGACCCCCTCTAATACCGCGGCAATATCCTGATTGGTGCAGCCATGTCAATTCCCGCCGACACGCGTGCGCGACGAGCCCTGCTGAGCCTGAGTCTATGTCTGTTTGCGTTGAGCGCCTACGCCGCTGACCTGAGCCACGTCAGCGAGTTGGCACCCGGCGAGCTAACGGGTGGCGGCTTGATCTCGCAGGCCGGAGTCCGGCAAGAGGGAACGAGCAACGAGGCAGGGGTCGAACAGCAAGGCCACCGGCAGAATGCGCTGATCGTGCAGGCCGGAGCAGAGAACGTGGCGAGACATGCCCAGGCCGGGCAGGACAACGTGGCGATCAGCCGGCAATACGGCGCATGGAACGAAGCCATCGTCATACAGGCCGGTCACAACAACACGGCTTACACCGACCAAACCGGCCAATACAACGAGATTTCGATCAGTCAGCAAGCCAATGAGGCCTATGCCAACGTCATGCAATACGGCGAGGGCAACCAAGCCATTATCAGCCAATCCACAGATGGTGTCTTCGCGAACGTGACGCAGTTCGGTAACGGCAATATCGCAAACATCAGTCAGTAAACCGCCCAATCCGAAGACCGTTGGGTTGCGGTGTTGTTGCAGTAGCGGGTCTTCAATTCAAGGAGAGTTCCAATGAAAATCGCTCTATCTGCTGTAACTGTCGCATTAGCACTGGCTTTTGGCGCAAGCGCCGCTCTGGCAAGCGGCGAATCCACCGTCACACAATCCGGCAATGACAACACTGCCAACGTCGAGCAATTGAATTCCTCGCTGGGCACCAACAAGGCAAGCATTAACCAGGAAGGGAACAATAACGAAGGCGCCATCGTTCAGGATGGCAACAACCACCAGGCCACCGCTACCATCACTCAGGAGGGCAACACCAACGAGGGCAATATTTCACAGCAGGGCAATTTCAGTTACGCCACGGCCACCATCACCGAGAAAAGCGGGGCCGACGATAACACCAGCAACATCAGCCAGGTCGGGAACACATCGGCAATGGGACGCATCCAGCATTGGGGCGATCGCAACGTATCGAGCATCGATCAATCCAACGTGAACGGCGTTACCGGGACTGTGCACCAAAACGGGTCCGACAATCTGGGAACCATAGAACAGAGCAATGGCAGCAATCAGGTCGCCTTGATCAATCAGGGCCCCAACACTGCGTATGGCGGCCGCGGCACATTCAACACGGCTTACATCGGCCAAACCGGGTCCAATCAGACCGGACGTATCGAACAGAACGGGTCGGACAATGGCATCGCTGATATCCGCCAGTCCGGAACCGACAACAACGCCTTCATCACGGATACAGGAGACACCAATCAAGCTTATGTGACCCAAGTGGGTACCGGCGCAATGAACCAGGCAACGGTGACTCAGGGAAGTTCTCTGAATTACGCCTTGATTGGCCAACTGGGATCAGCGCTGGAGTCCACGATCACCCAGTCGGGGGCCGAGAATATCGCTGTCACCGCTCAAGCTGGAGACAACTTGACGTCCATGATCGAACAGGGAGGATCGAACAATTTCGCGGCGGTCGGCCAGCTGGGAAGCGCGCTGGAATCTTCCATTACGCAGGGCGGAAATGGGAACTCCGCCATCGTGGGCCAAGACGGAAGCCTGCTGGAATCTTCCATCACGCAGACGGGCCATGGCAATTCCGCTCTCGTCGGACAGTACGGCAGCAACTATACATCTACCATCACGCAAGGCGGCAATGGCAACTCCACAGTCGTAGCGCAATACTAATCACACCTCCCGCTTAACGGTTCGACTCGGGAGCGCGCACGCGCGCTCCCGCTACCCTCGCTATCAGGAGCAATTCATGGTCGTCGACAGCAATATCCAGGTATGGCTCGAAACCGACGCGCGCACCGGCAGCATCATTACGCCTTATCTGCGCAGCGCAGTTCCACAAACGGTCCAGTATCAGGTTCGTGCGAGCAAAGAAGGCAGCCATGGACGCTCCGTGATTACCCAGAGCGGCACCGTCACGACAGAGGCCGAGCAAGCGGTGGCTCTCGGAAGTATCGGAATGTCCGTTGCGCCCGCTGATGCCTGCCGCATCGAACTATCATTGGCGGAAGGCGGCGTACTCTTCGCCACCTATGTATTGCCTTGCCCGCGCTAGCAAACTCGCTTATTGGCGCGTGCTCGAACTCGATTGCATCGGGCCTGCGTTTGCAACAGCTGCCGTCACAATCACTGCGGAACCGTTACGGAGATCAGGGGGCGACGCGATAATTATTTCAGCCGCCTGCAGAAATCCGAAACCCGCTTGCTGCACCGAATCAGGCTGCCTAAGCTGAGCCCATCTCGTCGCAACAGGAGCTCGACATGGCACTGACACACCGCATCTCAAGGCTGGCCATCATCGGCCTGACCGCATTGGCCCTCGCAGGCTGTGCCTCCCACTATGACAGGAAATCCACCAACACCATGCTGGGCGCCGGCTTAGGAGCCGCTACCGGGGCCGTGGTCTCGCAAGGGAACCCATGGTTAACGCTAGGCGGTGCGGCGGCCGGCGGCGTACTGGGCAATGTCCTGACGGAAGACAAGAAAGACCGACACTCACGCGGATGGGACCGCCGGGACAACAGAAAATCTTATCATTCCGGTGGTCGCGCCCATCGATCGCATGACAAGCGGGACCGCAGGCATCGCTAGAACTTGCCGCCTGTCTCACGGCAGTTGATGCCGCGGGCTCAAGCGGACGGCGGGCTTGCGCTGCAACGTCAAAGATTTGGGCTTCCCCGGCCGGCGGACTAAAATGGAGAGATATGGAACCATTCGCCGCCCGCCGGGCCGGCCAGAGATCATGAACGATATACAGCGCCCCAAACTTTCCTTGCCTGACGGCCGCAATAAAGTGCTGCTGCACTCTTGTTGCGCCCCCTGCTCCGGCGAAGTCATGGAAGCGATCACCGCATCAGGCATCGAGTACGCCATTTATTTTTATAATCCGAATATCCATCCTGATCGGGAATACGAGATACGCAAGAACGAGAACATCCGTTTTGCAGAGGCTCACGGCATTGAATTCATCGATGCCGATTACGATCGCGACAATTGGTTCGAGCGGGTGAAGGGAATGGAGAACGAACCAGAACGGGGTATACGTTGCACGGCTTGTTTTGACATGCGCTTCGAGCGCACCGCCCTGTACGCTTTCGAAAACGGCTACGACACGATCTCGAGTTCGCTGGGCATTTCGCGCTGGAAAGACATGAACCAGATCAATGGTTGCGGCGAACGCGCGGCCGCCCGCTACCCGGGAATGATCTACTGGGACTACAACTGGCGCAAGGGTGGCGGTTCCCAACGTATGATCGAAATCAGCAAGCGCGAAAACTTCTACCAGCAGGAATATTGCGGCTGCGTGTACTCGCTACGCGACACCAACCGCCACCGCGTGGCACAGGGCCGCGAGCGAATCAAGATCGGCGTCAAATACTACGGCGACGAAAACGGCGACACGCCCGCTTGAGCGCCGGCGCCCGGTAAAAGAAAGAGGGGTCGGACCCCTCTTTCATGCTTACTGCAGGGTGCGTTCGAAGACGAACTTGTCATCCTGCCAATCGACAGGCACGACGTCCTTTTCGCCGAAGGTCCCGTCCAGCACCAATCGGGCGATCGGATTCTCGATGTGCTGCTGGATCGCCCGCTTGAGCGGTCTGGCGCCAAATACCGGGTCGAAACCACTGCGGGCAAGCTGAGCCACGGCGGCGTCGGTCACCTCCAGCCGCATCTCGCGCTGCGCCAAGCGCGCGCCCAGGCGCTGCAGCTGAATGCGTGCAATGGACTCGATGTGCTTGGCGTCCAGGGAATGGAAGACCACGACCTCGTCGATACGATTAAGAAACTCGGGCCGGAAGCTTTGCTTGAGCTCCGTCCAGATGACTTCCTTTACGACGTCGTAGGGCTGCCCGGCCATGCTCTGGATATGCTGTGAGCCGAGATTCGACGTCATGATGATCACCGTATTACGAAAATCAACCGTGCGTCCCTGGCCATCCGTCAGCCGTCCGTCGTCCAGGACCTGAAGAAGGACGTTGAAGACGTCGGGATGCGCCTTTTCGACCTCGTCGAGCAGCACCACGCTGTAAGGCTTGCGCCGCACGGCTTCGGTCAGATAACCGCCCTCTTCATAGCCGACATATCCGGGAGGCGCCCCGATCAGCCGCGCCACTGAGTGCTTCTCCATGAACTCGCTCATGTCGATGCGAATCATATGGTCCTCGGAATCGAACAGGAAGCTGGCCAGCGCCTTGGTGAGCTCGGTCTTCCCCACCCCGGTCGGACCCAGAAAGAGGAAGGACCCGTAGGGCCGGGATGGATCGGAAAGGCCGGCGCGCGAACGACGGATGGCATCCGCCACCAGGCTGACCGCTTCGTCCTGACCCACCACGCGCTTGTGAAGATAGCTCTCCATATTGAGCAGCTTCTCGCGTTCGCCCTGCATCATCTTGGAGACCGGAATGCCCGTTGCGCGCGACACCACTTCGGCGATCTCTTCAGCGCCCACTTCGGTGCGCAGCAGCTTGTGCTGGCTTGCGCTGTTTTCCTGCTTGCCGGCCTCGGCCGCGGCAAGCCTGGCTTCGAGCTCGGGAAGCCGGCCGTACTGGAGTTCGGCCAGTTTGTCGAACTGGCCCTTGCGCTGCAATTCCGCCATTTCGGCGCGGACCCGTTCGATTTCTTCCTTGATGGACTGCGAACCCTGAACGGCGGCCTTCTCCGCTTTCCAGATTTCCTCGTAGTCGTTGTACTCGCGCTGGAGCTTGACGAGCTCGTCTTCGATCGCCTGCAGCCGCCGCTGCGAGGCTTCGTCACTGTCTTTCTTGACTGCCTCGCGCTCGATCTTGAGCTGGATGATACGGCGATCGAGCTTGTCCATGACTTCAGGCTTGGAGTCGATCTCCATACGAATGCGCGCCGCCGCCTCGTCGATCAGGTCGATGGCCTTGTCCGGGAGGAAGCGGTCAGTAATATAGCGGTGCGAGAGCTCGGCGGCCGCGACGATGGCCGGGTCGGTAATGGCCACGCCATGGTGCAACTCGTAACGTTCTTGCAGACCCCGCAGGATGGCGATGGTGGACTCGACATCGGGCTCGCTCACCAGCACTTTCTGGAAGCGGCGCTCCAACGCGGCATCCTTTTCAATGTACTTGCGGTATTCGTCGAGGGTGGTCGCGCCGATGCAGTGCAATTCGCCACGAGAGAGCGCAGGCTTGAGCATATTTCCGGCGTCCATCGCGCCTTCTGCCTTGCCGGCGCCCACCATGGTGTGCAGCTCGTCGATGAACACGATGGTCATGCCATCGTCCTGGGACAGCTCCTTGAGCACCGCTTTCAAGCGCTCTTCGAATTCGCCCCGGTATTTCGCGCCGGCCAGCAAGGCCGCCATGTCCAGGGACAAGACGCGCTTGCCCTTCAGGGTTTCAGGGACTTCATTGTTGACGATGCGCTGGGCCAGTCCTTCGACGATGGCGGTCTTGCCCACGCCGGGTTCGCCAATCAGTACCGGATTGTTCTTGGTGCGTCGCTGCAGAATCTGTATGGCGCGGCGAATCTCGTCGTCTCGGCCGATGACCGGGTCAAGCTTGCCCTGGCGGGCGCGTTCCGTGACGTCGGTCGTGTATTTTTCCAGTGCCTGGCGGTTCTGTTCACCAGAAGGATCCGTCATCGCCGCCCCCCCACGGACGGCCTCGATGGCCGCTTCAAGCGACTTGCGCTGAAGGCCGGCTTCACGCAGGATGCGAGCGGCTTCGCCCTTGTCATCGGCCAAGGCCAACAGGAACAGCTCGCTGGCGATGTAATCATCGCCCCGCTGCATGGCTTCCTTTTCGGTACGTGCCAGCAGCGCCTGCAGCTCGCGGCCGACCTGGATGTTGCCTTCCGCGCCCTGTACCTGGGGGTAGCCGGCAATAAGCTGGTTCAATGCGGGAAGAACGCGGTTGACCGCGACGCCGGAACGCGCCAACAGGCTCGCGCTGCCGCTGTCGGCATCCGATAGCAGCGCCGCCAGCAGGTGGGCGGGCTCGATATAAGGATTGTCATGCCGCAATGCCAGGCTTTGCGCATCGGCGACAGCCTGCTGGAATCGAGTGGTAAGTTTGTCGAATCTCATGGCTCGTATCACCCCTTGGGGTCAGATATTCGGGAATGTATTGAATGTGCGGCCTGCCGCGCACTTTTCAAGATTGCAGACGGCCGCCGTCTGAATGTCGGTCTTTCCGGTCCTGCGGCCCGCGCCCGTCTGCAGCCCCGCATATCGGACAGTGTTGACACCAAGTCGAAACTTGTTAAGCTGCATAAAGCCGTCTTTCACCAAGGAGCGAGCATGCGCGGAGTCATCAGGAAATGGGGTAACAGCGCGGCGATCCGTCTGCCGTCTTCCATGCTGAAAACCTTGCGAGTGGGCGTTGACGACCTCATGGAAATGAGCGTGGAGCGCGGCACGTTGGTACTGCGCCCTGTGCGTGCTCAGGAATACACGCTGACACAGCTCGTGGGCGGAATCAAGCCGGCCAACACCCATCAAGAAGTCGATTTCGGGTCCATGTAGTACTGAGCAAGGTCCAGATCATCCATGAGCAAACGCTATACCCCGGAAGCCGGCGACATCATCCACGTGCATTTCGAAGTGCCCCGCCGCCACAGCGGCCCCGGCTTCAAACCCGCGCTGGTCGTCAGCCCTGCACTCTATAACAAGAAGTCCGGCCTCATGGTGTGCTGCGCCGTCACCTCCGAGGCCAAGGGCTATCCGTTTGAAGTGCCCTTGTCTGCCGCTGCGGGCGCAGCCGTTCTCGCCGACCAAGTAAAAAGCCTCGGCTGGCCGGAAATCAAGATCAGCCACCAAGGTCGCGCGACGCCCGAAGAGCTCGCCGCGGTGCGCGCCAAGCTGATGGCGCTCATTGTGCCCGGTTAACGGAGCACAAATGAGCCGCTACAGGCAGACTGACGCATGAGCCGTTTCAAGCAGATCGAAAGCTTCGTGGCCGTCGCTACACTGGGCAGTTTGTCGGCGGCGGCCCGCCAGGAAGGCATCGCTCCTGCGATGATGGGCCGGCGCATCAATGCGCTGGAAGCCCGCCTGGGCATCAAATTGCTCGTGCGGTCGACCCGCCGCATGTCCCTCACTTCGGAAGGCAGCGCGTTCCTGGAGGAAGCGCAACGCATTCTGCGTGAACTCAATGACGTTGAATCTCGAATCTCGCAAGGCAGCGTCAGCCCTTCAGGGCATCTGCGCGTCAGCGCCCCGGCCGGGTTCGGGCGCCGCCATGTGGCTCCGCTGCTGCCGGAATTCATCGAGGCCTATCCCGATGTCAGCGTGAGCCTCGATCTGAGCGACCGCCTGGTTGACTTGATCGAAGAAGGATACGACTGCGCCATCCGCATCGGTGAGCTCGAAGATTCGCGGATCATCGGTGTGCGTCTGGCCGATAACAAGCGCGTGATCGTCGCCGCACCCGCTTATCTGCAGCGTCAAGGGAGGCCCAACACACCCGAGGATCTGCTGGAACACAACTGCCTATCCTTCGGCTTGCAAGGCAATCAGGCCAAGGGATGGCTTTTAAGGCAGAACGGCCAGATACGCGCCATACGCGTCAAAGGCAGCCTCGCCTGTAGCGACGGCTCCGTGCTGCACCAGTGGACACTCGCGGGAATCGGTCTGGCCTGGCGCTCGCTCTGGGAAGTTCAAGAAGATATTGCCGAGGGCAGATTGTTGACGGTACTGGATGAGTTCGCCGCACCCCCGAATGGTATATTTGCGCTCATGCCTGAGCGCAAGCACCTTCCTCAAAGGTTGCGCCTGTTTCTGGATCTCTTGAAGAACCGCTATTCCGCGCCCTCCTACTGGGAAACAGGCGGCTGAGGCTCCGCACCTTGTGCAGGAAAGAACCGCCGCCGCGGCCAACTGCCTCTCATTACCATTCGCTACCACGAATTCGGTAGATATACAATCGGGACAGACACTCGGCAATGCTTTATACTTGATATGTATCAAACCGCAAAAGATGCCATTGCGGTCTTGCCTGCAAGCACTTCCCGGCGTATGCAAAAACGAATCAGTGTTACTCCCGAATCCACGCGTTGCTCCAGCTGTATGCTGAGTGAAATCTGCCTGCCCCTGGGCATGGCGCGCACTGACGTGTCAAAGTTGGATGAGCTCATCAAAGAACGCATCCGTCTGCCTAAGGGCACCGCCCTTTTCCATTTGGGCGACAAGACGGAAGCGGTGTACGGCATTCGTTCCGGCTCGATCAAGACCCAGCTCGAAGAAGCATCCGGGCAGGTGCAGATCACCGGCTTTCTGCTGCCGGGAGAGATTCTCGGCATGGACGGCCTAGTAAACAACACGCATGTTTCGCACGCCATCGCACTGGAAGACAGCGAGGTCTGCGTGATTCGGCTCGACGACATGGACAGAATGTCGCTGCACATTCCGGTATTGCAGCAACAGTTCCGCCGACTCATGAGCAAGGAAATCAATCGCTCCCATAAGCTCGTCATGTCCCTGGGCGCCTTGCGTTCCGAACAGCGCTTGGCTGCCTTTCTGCTGAATCTGTCGCACCGCCTGTCGTCGCTGGGCTATTCGCCCAATGAGTTCGTGCTCCGAATGAGCCGCGAAGAAATCGGCAACTATCTGGGGCTCACCCTGGAGACCGTCAGCAGACTGTTTTCACGCTTTGCCCGCGAAGGGTTGCTGCATATTCACCAGCGCGAAGTGCATATCATCGACATGCAGGCGCTGCGGACCCTGTCTGGAACCGACTGCGGCTAGTTGATCGGTTCCCCGAACTCGTCGTATTCAGGGCTGCGCGGGGCGATGTTCAGCGTGAGCGTGCTCGATAGCGCGGCCATCACCCAGAAGAAAAAGAACCCGACGGTGTAGGCTTGCATGCGGGTGGCCTGAATATGGCCGAAGATCACGATGTCGAGTGGGTCGATCAGCGCGAACACGAAGAAGGTCATCATCGCGGCGGCCAGGAAGGAAGGCCACATAATCCACATTAATGAACGCCACTTCATAGCACGGTCTCCTGCCGTATTGGATCAGGGCTGCGCTTCGGCCTGGGGCTTTGAAACCACCAGACCACGCTTGACGCCCCCATCGCGGATTTCCTGATCGCCAAAGTTGCTGACGGCGAGATAGATCGTGATGCCGCAACCGATGATGGCCAGTGCCGGCCCGGCCATGAGGATCCATGGCCACGGTTCGCGATACCAAGGTTTCGCTACGTCTGTGCTTTTCATGTTACACGCCTATTTGAAGATTGAACACCACGATATCGGAATGTTTCCTGCACGATCAATTGGACAGGCCGGTCAATTGGGCACGTAGAAGCTTGAGCGTTCCACCACAGTGACATCGCGCCCTTCATCCGACTTCGCCTCTGCATGGAATTCAATGTCGTGCAGCCCGGGTTCGGCCTGCCCCACCGGTGCCCGCACCACGATCGGCACCAGACGATTGGATGCTGGGTCGATCTGCACGGTCGAGGTTGAGCCGTCGGCAGTGGTGACCGCAATTTCCGGCACCCCGGTGGCGGAAAGGTTCAGAGTCAAGGCTTCTTCTGATGTATTGATGATCTGCAGACGGTAGACGTTTTCGATCATGCCACCGGGCACTTCGCGCCCCAGCGCGCCCCGATCCCGGATCACGTCCACCCTCAGGGTCGTACGCGTGGCTAGCGACACCATGAACGCCACAAAGATGGCCGCAAGAATGGCCATGTAGACCAAGGTGCGTGGCCGCATCACGCGCTTGCGCACCTGCTGCTGGGACAGCCCTTCCTTGATCGCGTTGCCCGAGGTGTAGCGGATCAGGCCGCGCGGATAGTCCATCTTGTCCATGACGGTATCGCATGCGTCGACACAGGCGCCGCAGCCAATGCACATGTACTGCATGCCCTCGCGAATATCGATACCCGTGGGACAGACCTGTACGCACAGACTGCAATCCACACAGTCGCCCATGCCGGCTTCCTTGTGGTCGATACGCCGCGAGCGGCCGCCACGCGGCTCGCCGCGGACGTAGTCGTAGGTCACCACAAAGGTGTCCTGATCGACCATCACGCTCTGGAAGCGGGCATACGGGCACATGTACTTGCACACTTGTTCGCGCATGAAACCTGCGTTGCCCCAGGTGGCAAAGCCGTAGAACAGCATCCAGAACCACTGCCAGGATCCCAAGGTGCCCGCGACAATGCCACCGAGCAGCTCCCGAATCGGAGCAAAATAACCAATGAAGGTCATCCCGGTCCATAGCGCGATCGCAATCCACAGAATGTGCTTGGTCGCTTTAAGGCGGATCTTGCGCCAGCCCCAGGGCGATTCGTCGAGCCGGATGCGGGCGAGACGATCGCCTTCGATCTTGCGCTCGACCCACATGAAGATTTCGGTATAGACGGTCTGGGGACAGGCGTAGCCGCAGAACAACCGCCCGGCCAGCGCCGTAAAGAGAAACAGTGCAAAAGCCGAGAGCACCAGCAGGACAGTCAGATAGATGATGTCCTGCGGCCACAGCACCATGCCGAAGATATAAAACTTGCGGGCGCCCAGATCGAACAGGACAGCCTGCCGGTCATTCCACTGCAGCCAGGGCAGACCGTAGAAAATCAGCTGGGTGAACACGACCAGCGCAACGCGCCAGCGCGCGAAGTAACCCGTGACCGAGCGCGGATAAATCTTGCTGCGAACATCGGCCAGGGCCTTCTCAACGATGGGAGAGGAACCACCGCCCGGTCTCGCGATCGGCTGGGGACGCCATTGTGGCGCCGCGGCGTCTCCTTCGTCACGTGGTCTTACGGTGGGTTCCTGAGTCGTCATCGTTGATTGCTACCTATTCAAAGAAATGTGCCTCAATTGGCTGCTGCGACGCTGCTGCCAGGATTGTTCGAGAGGCTCCAGACCCACGCGGCGAGCATGCGAATCTGGTCTTCGGTCAGGACGTTCTTCTGCGCGGGCATGATGTTCTGGCGCCCGTTGAGGATCGTCTTGACGATGGAGGCTTCCGAGCTGCCGTACAGCCAGACGTTGTCAGTCAGGTTCGGCGCGCCCATGACGGTGTTGCCCTTGCCTTCCGCTCCGTGGCAGGCCACGCAGAAGGTGTCGAAATGACGCTTGCCAGGCACCACGCGAAGCGCGTCGTGCGCCAGGCCCGAGAGCGAACGCACATATTGCGCGATGTCGGAGGCTTCGGCCGGCTTGATCTGCGCGCTCCAGGGCGGCATCATGCCGTGACGCCCCTCGGTGATGGTGTGCGTGATCTGCTCGGGCGAACCGCCCCACAGCCAATCGCCGTCCGCCAGATTCGGGAAGTTGCCGGCACCGCGGGCGTCTGAACCGTGGCATTGCGCACAGTTGTTCAGGAACAGCCGCTGACCGATCTCACGCGCGGAAGCATCCTGCGCCACCTGCTCGAAAGACATTTCCTGATAGCGCGCATAAATCGGCTTGATCTGCTCCTGCAGTGCCAGCTGGTTGGCACGCACTTCGCGTGCAGCGCTGAACCCTGTCGTGCCATTGCCAAAGCCCAAGGCGGGATACAAGAAGAAAATGCCGAAACCGATGACGCACAGGCCGATGAACATGATGGTCCACCAGCGGGGAATCGGGTTGTTCAGCTCGGTGAGATCGCCGTCCCAAACGTGGCCGGTGTCTTCCACCTGTTCGATGTCGCGCTTCAACCAGACCCGCTGCGAGAACAGCAAAGCCAGGCAGAACACGACCCCGCCGATGGAGAGGATTGCAATCCAGTAGCTCCAGAAGCTACTTACGAAGTCATTCATGGGAGCTCCTATACTTCCTTCTTGTCCGTGACTTGCTCGTCGGGCAGCGCGAAGGGCAGCAAAGCCGCTTCGCGGTTCGCGGCACTACGGCCGCGCGAGAACGCCCACCAGCAGATACCGAGAAATGTGACCATGGCGAGGATGGTCGCAAAACCACTGATCAGCGCAGTCATCATTCACCTCCACGCAGCACGGCTTCAGCCGCCGCCGCACGTCCGGCCACACCGAGGCCTTGCAGATACGCCACCAGGGCGTCTTCTTCCGTCTTGCCCTTCAAGGCATCGGATGCCGCTGCGATCTGTTCGTCCGTGTAGGGCACGCCCAGGCGGCGCAGCGCACGCATGCGGGCCTCGACGTTCTCGCCTTCCACGGTGTTGTGCTGCAGCCAGGGATAGGCGGGCATGTTGGATTCAGCCACCACCGCACGCGGGTTGCGCAGGTGGACACGATGCCAGTCGTCGGAATAGCGCTCCCCCACACGCGCCAGGTCAGGACCGGTACGCTTGGAACCCCACAGGAACGGGTGGTCGTACACGGATTCGCCTGCGAGCGAGTACGGGCCGTAACGCTGGACTTCAGAGCTCAGCATCCGAATCTGCTGCGAGTGGCAGCTCACGCAACCCTCGCGGATGTAAATGTCACGGCCGACCAACCACAGCGAATCGTAGGGCTCGACGCCCTCGGTCGCCACGGTGGTCGAGTGCTGGAAGAAGAGCGGCACGATCTGAGCCAGGCCGGCGAATGAAATCACCAGGACACTGAAGACGATCAGCCAGCCGATATTGGTTTCCAGCGTCTTGTGGGAAAAAAGCTTTTGGTTCTCTTGCGCCATTTTTGAAACTCTCCTCAGGCGGTGGCCGGAACCGGCGTACGCAGGGCCGGGTCACGCGCATCGGGGCTATACAGCGGCACCTCGGGGTTCACGCCCTGAGTGCCCATGCGTATGGTCATGACGGTGTTCCAGAACATGATCACGACGCCGCTCAGGAACATCAGGCCCCCAAGCAGGCGGATGGCGTAGAAGGGGTAGGTCGCCTTCACCGCTTCCACGAAGGAATAGGTGAGCGTGCCGTCCGCGCCGGTGGCGCGCCACATCAGGCCTTGCATCACTCCGGCGATCCACATGGCGGCGATATACAGCACCACGCCCAGGGTCGCGATCCAGAAGTGCACCTCGATGGCCTTCACGCTGTACATCGTGGTCCTGCCGAACAGGCGGGGGATCAGGTAATACAGCGAACCGAAGGTGATCATCGCCACCCAGCCCAACGCTCCGGAGTGCACGTGTCCGACGGTCCAGTCCGTATAGTGCGACAGTGCGTTCACGGTACGAATGGCCATCATGGAGCCTTCGAATGTGGACATGCCGTAGAAGGACAGCGCGACGACCAGGAACTTCAGGATCGGATCGGTACGCAGTTTGTGCCATGCGCCGGACATCGTCATGATGCCGTTGATCATGCCGCCCCAAGAGGGTGCCAGCAGAATCAGCGAAAGCGCCATGCCAAGCGACTGTGTCCAGTCCGGCAGCGATGTATACAGCAGGTGGTGGGGACCGGCCCACATATAGGTGAAAGCCAATGCCCAGAAGTGCACGATCGACAAGCGGTACGAGAAGATGGGGCGCTCAGCCTGCTTGGGCACGAAGTAGTACATCATCCCCAGGAAGCTGGTGGTCAGGAAAAAGCCCACTGCGTTGTGGCCATACCACCACTGCACCATGGCGTCCTGTACGCCGGCATAGGCGGAATAGGACTTCCACATCGTGACAGGCATCTCCAGGTTGTTGAAGATATGCAGCACGGCAATGGTCAGGATGTACGAACCAAAGAACCAGTTGGCCACGTAGATGTGCTTCACGCGGCGCTTCACAATGGTTCCGAAGAACACGATGGCGAAGGCAATCCAGACGGCGGCGATCAGAAGATCGATCGGCCACTCGAGTTCCGCATATTCTTTGGTCGAGGTGTAGCCCAGCGGCAGCGTGATCACGGCTCCGACAATGACGGCCTGCCATCCCCAGAACGTGAAGGCTGCGAGCTTGTCACAGAACAGCCTGGCTTGGCTGGTGCGCTGCACGACGTAATACGATGTCGCGAACAAGGCGCTGCCCCCAAACGCGAAGATGACCGCGTTGGTGTGCAGCGGCCGCAGGCGACCATAGCTGAGCCACGGAATATCGAAATTCAGTTGTGGCCAGATCAATTGTGCGGCGATCCAAACGCCGACAGTCATGCCGACGATCCCCCAGATCACGGTCATGATGGCGAACTGCCTCACCACGCCGTAATTGAAGACCTCTGGCTGTTTTCCGAGCGTATCGGAAGTACCCATGAGCTTCCCCTCAGTAAATAAAAAA
>JAEWFK010000072.1 GCA_023388835.1 Pseudomonadota bacterium
TCCTTGTCCAGGCGCGCCCGTTCCGCGGCGACGTCGATTTCGATATGCAGCATGAGTTCGGTGCTGCCCACCACCTGCACGGGGGCGCCGAGCTGCGGGAGTTTTTCCACAAGCTCGACCTCGCTCAGCCGGGCCAGCGACTTCAGGTAATCGCGGTTGCGGCCGAGCACGTCGCGGTCGCCCTGCGCGATCAACGGTACGCGTTGGGCCGGGGAAATGTTCATTTCTCCACGCAACGCGCGGACGGCTTCCACCTGCGCCTTGAGCTCTGCCACTTGTGATTCCGCAACGGCATCGATGGCTTCCGCCTGGCTGCGCGGGTAGGGCTGCACGCTGATGCTGGTCTCCTCGTGAGCCGAGCGCTTGCCTGCAACAACGGACACTTTCTGCCAGAGCTCTTCGGTGATGAAGGGAATGATGGGGTGAGCCAGTCGCAACACGGCTTCGAGCACGCGAATCAGGCTGCGGCGTGTGCCCAGTTGCTGAGCGGGCGTGCCGTTCTGCAGCTGCACCTTGGCGAGTTCCACATACCAGTCGCAGTACTCATCCCAGACGAAGTGATAAATGGCGTTGGCGATGTTGTCGAAGCGGTAGTCGGCGAAGCCTCGCTCCACGTCGGCTTCCAGGCGCTGCAGCTGGCTGATGATCCAGCGGTCGGCGAAGGACAGCTCTGCCGTGATCGTGGCGCCGCCCTGCACGATGGTCTCTTCCGCCAGGGCATGCCCTTCGGTGTTCATGAGCACATAGCGAGTGGCGTTCCACAGCTTATTGCAGAAGTTGCGATAGCCTTCGCAGCGCTTGAGGTCAAAGTTGATGTTGCGGCCCAGCGTGGCGTAGGCGGCCATGGTGAAGCGGAGCGCATCGGTGCCGTAGGCGGGGATGCCTTGCGGGTAGTCCTTGCGCGTCTTCTTGCGGATGCTTTCCGCCTGCTTCGGATTCATCAGGCCGGAACTGCGTTTTTCGAGCAGCGTTTCAAGGCTGACCCCGTCGATGAGATCCACCGGATCGATGGTGTTGCCCTTCGACTTGCTCATTTTCTTGCCTTCCATGTCGCACACGAGTCCGTGCACGTAGACATCGCGGAAGGGAACCTGACCGGTCATGTGCATGCTCATCATGACCATGCGGGCGACCCAGAAGAAGATGATGTCGAAGCCCGTGACCAGCACATTCGACGGCAGATAGCGCTGGAGCTCAGCGGTGTTCTCAGGCCAGCCCAGATCGGTGAAGGGCACGAGGGCGGATGAAAACCAGGTGTCCAGGACATCTTCATCGCGGCGCAGCGGGCCGGTGATGCCGGCGGCTGCGGCCTTTTCGCGTGCTTCTTCTTCGTTGCGGGCGACAATAATCCGGCCGTTTTGCGCGTACCAGGCGGGAATCTGGTGGCCCCACCAGAGTTGGCGCGAAATGCACCAGTCCTGGATGTTGTTCAGCCACTGATTGTAGGTCGTCGTCCAGTTCTCGGGATGGAAGCGGATGCGACCGTCGGCCACGACCTCGAGGGCGACGTCGGTGATGCTCTTGCCGGGATGCAGGCTGTCGGCGGGCGCCGCTTTGCTCATGGCGACGAACCACTGGTCGGTCAGCATGGGCTCGATAGCGGTTCCCGTGCGATCGCCGCGCGGCACCATCAGCTTGTGGGGCTTGACGCTCTGCAGCACGCCCAGCGCTTCAAGGTCGGCCACCACGCGTTTGCGCGCTTCGAAGCGGTCCAGCCCCTGATAGGCGGCCGGCGCGTTCTCATTGATGTGGGCGTCCAGCGTCAGGATGCTGATGCTCTTCAGACCGTGGCGCTGGCCCACGGCATAGTCATTGAAGTCGTGGGCCGGCGTGACCTTGACCACGCCCGTACCGAATTCGCGGTCGACGTAGTCGTCCGCGATGATGGGGATTTCGCGGTTCACCAGCGGCAGAACAACCGTACGGCCGATCAGGTGGGCATAGCGCTCATCTTCGGGATGGACCATGACGGCCACGTCGCCCAGCATGGTCTCAGGCCGGGTGGTGGCCACTACCAGGGCGTCGACGCCATCTGTGGGTTCAGCCAGCGGGTAGCGAATCTCCCACATGCTGCCGTCTTCTTCTTCGCTGACGACTTCAAGGTCGGACACGGCCGTGCCCAGAACCGGATCCCAGTTCACCAGCCGCTTGCCGCGATAGATGAGCCCCTGCTCGTACAGGCGCACGAAGACTTCGGCCACCCCGCGCGACAGGTTGGAATCCATGGTGAAGTATTCGAGGTCCCAGTCGCATGACGCCCCCAGGCGCCGGAACTGGCGGGTGATGGCGCCCCCGGATTTCTCCTTCCATTCCCAGACTTTCTCCAGGAATTTCTCGCGGCCCAGATCGTGACGCGAGATCTTTTGAGCGTCGAGCTGGCGCTCCACGATGATTTGCGTGGCGATGCCGGCGTGGTCGGTGCCGGGTATCAGGGCCGTGTCGTCGCCGCGCATGCGATGGTAGCGTGCCAGGCCGTCCATGATGGTCTGGTTGAACGCGTGGCCCATGTGCAGGGTGCCGGTGACGTTGGGCGGCGGGAACTGGATGACGAAAGGCCGGCTCTCAGCGCCTTGGGGCGGCTGGACATGCTGGCCGGCACGGAAGTGGCCGCTGTCTTCCCACTTTGCATACCAGCGGGATTCGATTTCCTGGGGTTCAAAACTCTTGGAAAGCAGGTCGGAGGAGGTCGGTTCGTTCTGGATCGTCATGGTTTAATGTTGGGAGGCATCGAATGCATGCCGGCGCACTGGCGCCGGGCGACGCGCTGCGCGCATGCTTATGCGGGATCACCCTATTTTATATGGAGTGGCGCGCACGGGGCGTGGTAAAATGCCCGGTTATCGTGAGCGGCGCCGAAGTGCTTGTTTTCATTCAGGATTCCTTCCCGAAGATTCTTGTTAAGCCTGCCTGCGCCCTGCCTTGCGCCCGCTTTGCAACCCCTAATCCAACTGAACGGAAATCAAATGGCTATTGAACGCACCCTTTCCATCATCAAGCCCGATGCAGTCGCCAAGAACGCGATCGGCCAGATCGTCGCCCGCTTCGAACAAGCCGGCCTGAAGGTCGTTGCCGCACGTCTGATGCAGCTTTCGCGCACTGATGCGGAGCGTTTCTACGCCGTTCACAAAGAGCGTCCCTTCTTCAAGGACCTGGTCGAGTTCATGATCTCCGGCCCGGTGTTCGTGCAGGCGCTCGAAGGTGAGAACGCCATCGCCAAGAATCGCGAACTGATGGGTGCGACCGACCCCAAGAAGGCCGAGCCGGGCACCATCCGCGCCGACTTCGCCGACAGCATCGACGCCAATGCCGTGCATGGCTCCGACGCTCCTGAAACCGCTGCCGTGGAAATCGCTTTCTTCTTCCCGGAAAGCAATATCCACAGCCGTTAATCCTCCAAAGCCAGGCCGCGCCAGCCCGCGCGCCTCAAGATCGCCATGCCTACCGTTGTCTCTCGCCCCAATCTGCTCGGACTGGATACCGCCGCACTGACCGCCCTGGTGGCGGAGTGGGGCGGCAAGCCTTTCCGGGCGAAACAGCTCCAGCGCTGGGTCCACCAGCGTGGGGTCGCCGACTTCGATGACATGACCGATCTGGCGCGCGACTTCCGCGGCATGCTGAATGATCGCTGTCTGGTTGCCGCTCCGCCGGTCTCCACCCAGCACATTTCCACCGACGGCACGCGCAAGTGGCTGTTTGACGTCGGCATGGGAAACGCGGTGGAAACCGTCTTCATCCCCGAAGACGATCGCGGCACGCTGTGCATTTCGAGCCAGGCGGGCTGCACCGTTGCATGCCCCTTCTGTTCCACGGGCTACCAAGGCTTCAATCGCAACCTCAGCACGGCCGAGATCATCGGCCAGTTATGGCACGCGCGTCGCGAACTCCAGCAAGACCTGGCGTCGGCCCGGCTGCCCGGCGGGGAACTCGCCGCGCCGGAACGCGTCGTCAGCAATGTCGTCATGATGGGCATGGGCGAACCCCTGCTCAACTATGACCAAGTGCTCGGTGCGCTGAAGCTCATGCTCGACGACAATGCCTACGGGCTGTCGCGCCGTCGGGTCACGGTATCCACGTCGGGCGTGGTACCCATGATGGACCGGCTCGCGCGCGATTGTCCGGTTGCGCTGGCAGTATCGCTGCATGCGCCCAACGACGAACTTCGCGACCGCCTGGTGCCGCTGAACCGCAAGCACCCCTTGCGTGAGCTGCTCGATGCCTGCAACCGCTACCTCGAACACGCGCCGCGCGACTTCATCACCTTCGAATACATCATGCTCGACGGCATCAACGACGCCGACGAGCACGCAAAGCAGCTCATCGAGATCGCACAGCAGGTGCGCTGCAAATTCAACCTGATTCCCTTCAACCCGTTTCCGCAGTCGGGTTTGAAGCGTTCGCCCCAGCATCGGGTGCGGCTGTTTGCCCAGATCCTCATGGACGCCGGCGTGGTCACGACCGTGCGCAAGACGCGTGGCGACGACATTGCCGCGGCTTGCGGCCAGCTCGCCGGCGACGTCAAGGACCGCACGCGCATCGAGCAGCGTCTGCCGAATCGGGCCGCCATAGACATCAAGGAGCATGGATGACTCAACCCTTGCTGAAGGAAGAAAAACAAGAAGACGTCCCGGCATCGGTGGCGGTCCCCGCTGCGACGGGTATTGGAACGACCTTGCGCAGCATGCGCGAGGCGCGCCGGATATCCCCCAGCGAAGCTTCACAACGGCTCAAGTACTCGGTCCGACAGATTCAGGCCCTGGAGTCCGAGGACTGGTCCCGGCTGCCCGCGGGCGTGGCCCTGCGGGGCTTCGTGCGCAACTACGCGCGATATCTGGAAGCCGACGTGGAATCCGTGCTCGTTCTTCTGGACAATCAGATCGGGCCGACCGCGCCGCGCAATATCATGTCGGCGCCGGGCGTATCGGCTTCCATGGGCGCGAGCGCCGAACTCCCTGTGGCGGCCGAAACCTCGCACCGGCCCTGGGGTTGGTTTCTCATCATTCTGGCACTTTTGCTCATCGCCGCCTTCTATGCGGTTGATCGTGGCTGGGTGCCGGAATCCTGGCTGATCTTCGACTGGCTCAAGGCCATTGCGAACAATGAGTGACACCCTCGTCCAGGCGGCGACGCCTTCCATCGTGGGCGCCGCCGCCAAGCGTCCGACACGCCGCGCCCTGGTGCGTTGGGGCGATCGGGTCGTGCATATCGGCGGCGATGCGCCTGTGGTCGTGCAATCCATGACCAATACCGATACGGCCGACGCCATCGGCACGGCGATTCAGGTAAAGGAGCTCGCCATGGCCGGCTCCGAGCTCGTGCGCATTACGGTCAATACGCCGGAAGCCGCTGCGGCCGTGCCCGCCATACGCGAACAGCTCGATCGCATGGGCGTCGATACCCCTCTGGTCGGCGACTTCCATTTCAACGGACACAAGCTGCTCACCCAGTTTCCCGAATGCGCGCAGGCGCTGTCCAAATACCGCATCAACCCCGGCAACGTGGGGGGGGGCAAGAAGCGCGAGGACAACTTCGCTCAGATGATCGAAGTGGCCTGCCGCCACGGCAAGCCGGTGCGCATCGGCGTGAACTGGGGCAGCCTCGATCACGAGCTCATGGCCCGCATGATGGACGACAATTCCCGCCGTGCCCAGCCCTGGGAAGCGGCTGCGGTCATGCGTGATGCCCTGGTGACTTCCGCCATCGACAACGCACGGCGCGCCGAAGCGCTGGGCCTGCCGCGCGATGCCATCATCCTGTCCTGCAAGGTCAGCCACGTACAGGATCTCATCACCGTCTACCGCGACCTTTCCTCGCGCTGCGACTACCCATTGCACCTGGGCCTCACCGAAGCGGGCATGGGCAGCAAGGGCATCGTGGCCTCCACGGCCGCCCTGGCGGTCCTGCTGCAGGAAGGCATCGGCGACACCATACGTATTTCCCTCACGCCGGAACCGGGCGGCGATCGCAGTCGTGAAGTCATCGTGGCGCAGGAGATCCTGCAGTGCATGGGCCTGCGCGCCTTCACGCCCATGGTGGTGGCTTGTCCCGGCTGCGGGCGGACCAGCAGCACCTTCTTCCAGGAACTGGCTGACAGCATCCAATCCTTCCTGCGTCGCCAGATGCCTATCTGGAAGACGCGCTATCCCGGCGTCGAGAGCATGAATGTGGCCGTCATGGGCTGCGTTGTGAACGGGCCCGGCGAAAGCCGCCATGCCGACATCGGCATCAGCCTGCCCGGCACGGGCGAGGTCCCCGCGGCACCGGTCTTCGTCGATGGCGAGCGCACTGTCACCCTGAAGGGCGACACCATCGCGCTCGAGTTTCAGAAGATCGTGGAAGATTACGTCGAGCGCCGCTACGGGCTCGGCGCCACCGTTCAGAACCAAGCAGCAGAGTCATGACCCAGTCATTCGAGAAAGTGCGTGCCCTCACGGGCATGAAGGACATCCTGCCTCACGAAAGCGGGGCATGGGAAGCGCTGGAGGCCATTGTGCGCGACTGGCTCGCTTCCTACGGCTATCGGAATATGCGCACGCCCGTGCTCGAACATACCCGCTTGTTCGCACGGGGCATTGGCGAAGTCACCGACATCGTTGAGAAAGAAATGTATTCCTTCCGCGATTCGCTGAACGACGACCAGCTCACCATGCGGCCCGAATTCACGGCGGGCATGGTCCGTGCGACCATTGAACACAATCTCTTGTATGACCGCCCGCAGCGCGTGTATTGCATGGGACCGGTGTTCCGCCACGAGCGCCCCCAACGCGGGCGCTATCGCCAGTTTCACCAGATCGACGTCGAAGCACTGGGTTTCCCCGGCCCGGACGTCGATTCCGAACTGATCCTGATGCTGGCCCGCCTGTGGAAGCGGCTGGGTCTCCAGGATATCCGCCTGGAGCTCAATTCGCTGGGCCAGGCCGAAGAGCGCGCGGCTCACCGCCGGGCGCTGGTGGAGTATCTGGAGAAGCACATCGACGTGCTGGATGAAGAGGCGCGTCGCCGCATGTACAGCAATCCCTTGCGCGTGCTCGATACCAAGAATGCCGCCATGCAGGACATGGCGAACGCCGCACCCCGGCTTTTCGACTTTCTCGGCGCCGAATCGCTGGCACACTTCGAAGGCGTATGTGCGCGGCTGAAGGACGCCGGCATTGAATACCGTCTGAATCCTCGCCTGGTACGCGGGCTCGACTACTACAACCTGACCGTCTTCGAGTGGGTGACTGACCGCCTGGGCGCGCAGGGCACGGTGTGTGGCGGCGGGCGCTATGATGGTCTGCTCGATCTGCTGGGCGGCAAGCCGGCACCTGCCGTGGGCTTCGCCATCGGCATGGAGCGGTTGCTTGATCTCTGGCAGCAGTCCGGCGCCGAAACCGAGAGACCGGAATGCGACGTCTACGTCGTGCACCAGGGCGAGGACGCCCAGCGCCGTGCAGCCGTCTTGGCTGAAACACTGCGCGATGGGGGTCTGCGCGTATTGGTGCATGCGGGATCGTCGGGCTTCAAGTCCCAATTCAAACGCGCAGACGCCAGTGGGGCCCGGGCTGCACTGATCATCGGGCCGGACGAACTGGCGGCCGGCCAGGCTGCGTTGAAGTGGCTGCGTCTGCCGGAAGGCGATACCCGTCCCCAGCAGGAAACCGTGGCATTCGATGCGATCGCAGAAACACTGAAGACGAGGATGTAAATGGCATACGATCTTGATGAACAGGAAAAGCTCGACGCACTGAAGGCATGGTGGGATCGCTACGGCACGTTGGTCGCCGTGCTCGTCTTTGTCGTGGTGGCCGCCATCGTGGGTTGGCGCGGCTGGCAGTGGTACCAGGGTCACAAGGCCACGCAGGCCATGGGCTACTTCGAGGCCCTGCAGTCCGCCGCCGGGCATGAGGGCGAAGAATCCGTAGCGCGCCTGCAGGCCGCCAGCGCCACCCTGCGCGATTCTTTCCCTAATTCCGGCTATACCTCGCGCGGTGTGTTGGTTGCCGCGGCAGCGCTGGAGTCCCAGGGCAAGCACGACGCCGCCCGCGAACAGCTGGACTGGCTGACGAATAATGGCGATGATCCGGCCCTGAGCGCGCTGGCGAGATTGCGCCTGGCGGGGATCCTGCTCGAACAAGAACAATACGATCAGGCGCTGGCCCAGGTGGCGAACCCGCCCGCCAGCTTCGATGCCCTCTACGCGGACCGTCGTGGCGATATCCTGTTCGCACAGGGTAAGATCGAAGATGCCCGCGCTGCATGGCAGCACGCGCTGAAAGCCTTCGGACAGGATCCGATCGCACAAATCGTACAACTCAAGATTGACGCCATCGCCGGAGCCTGATCGCCATGCAGCCAGCCGTATCCCGTCGCGTTCTTCGCAGTACCGCCCTGGCAGTGACCCTGCTTGCGTTGAGCGCCTGCTCAATGTTTTCCAGCACCGATCCGCGCTACGAGCCCACTGAGCTCACGCAGTACGAAGCGCGAGTCACGGCAGCCGTGCGCTGGTCGGCCTCCGTGGGCAGCGGCGGGGGCTACGGTTTTGCACCTACAGTGGTATCCGATGCGGTCTATGCCGCCACGCCGAACTCGGTCGCCAAGATCGACCTCGAGTCCGGCCGCGTACTATGGCGGGTGAGCCCTGACATGACGCTCACATCCGGAGCGGGGTCCGACGGAGGCACGACGGCCGTGGCCGCCGGCGACGGCACCGTTATCGCTTTCGACGAAAGCGGTGTCGAGAAATGGCGGGCGCGGGCCACCAGTGCAGTGTCCGTTCCGCCCGTGGTCGGCAACGGCGTGGTGGTGGTGCGCAGCACCGATTACCGCATTCAGGCCTTTGACGCCGACACCGGCGAATACCGTTGGGACGTCCAGCGGCCCGGCCCCGCGCTGGCCCTCAAGACCAGCATGCAGATGCTGGCCGCCGAAGGTCTCATTATTTCCGGTCTGCCCAGCGGCCGCCTCATTGCGATCAACGCCATGAACGGCGCCGTTCAATGGGAGGCCCCCGTCTCGGTGTCGCGCGGCGCCACCGATCTGGAGCGCATCAACGATGTGGTGGGCGCTCCCCAGGTGGTCGGACCCTTGCTGTGCGGCGTGACCTATCAGGGGCGCATGACCTGCTTCGACGTCAGCCAGGGCGGCCGTCCCGCCTGGGACATTTCCTTCTCCAGCCATGCCGGCATGACCAATGACGGCCGCTATGCCTACGCCGCCAACCAGCGCGATGTTGTCCACGCCATCGACCTCATGAACGGCGAACAAATCTGGACCCAGGACGCCCTGCGCAATCGGCGCCTGGCTGCCCCCGCCGTGGTTCCGGCCGCGGTCGCCGTGGGCGACTTTGACGGCTATGTCCACTTCCTGTCGCGCACCGACGGTCAACTGCTGGGCAGGCTCAGCGTTGGCGGCGGCGCGATTCTTTCCCCGCTGGTCGGAACTCCGGCCGGCGTGCTGGTGCAGACCGGCAATGGCAACCTTGTACTGGTTGGTGTGAATTGAGCAAATCGAGTTTCAAGCCGGTGGTCGCGCTCGTAGGACGCGCGAACGTCGGCAAGTCCACCTTGTTCAACCGGATCACGCGTTCGCGTGCGGCCCTGGTGGCCGACTTCTCCGGTCTGACCCGCGATCGTCATTACGGCGAGGGCAGGGTGGGGCATCATCCCTTCATTGCCGTCGATACCGGGGGCTTCGAGCCCGTGGCCAAAGACGGCATCCTGCGCGAGATGGCGCGCCAGACGCACCAGGCTATTGCCGAAGCCGATGTCGTGATCTTCCTGGTCGACGCCCGCGCCGGTGTGAACGCCCATGATCACGAGATCGCCCAGCTGCTGCGCAAGTCGGGGCAGCGGGTGGTGCTGGCCGTGAACAAGGCCGAAGGCATGCGTCATTCGGCTCCCTTGGCGGAATTCCATGAGCTCGGCTTGGGTGAACCCACGCCCATCTCGGCCTCGCACGGCGATGGCGTGGTCGAGCTGATCGAAGATGCCTTGTCTTTTCTCGATGTGCCTGAAGACGAAGAGGCTCAAGAAGAACTCGACGGTGCTTGGGACACCGAGCCGCCGATGGACGATGCCTTTATTGAAGGTGCCGGCTCCGATCAAGAGGCTGAGGCCGACGTCGAGGACGGCCCGCGTCATCGCATCAAGCTTGCCATCGTCGGCCGACCCAATGTGGGGAAGTCTACGCTCATCAATGCCCTCATCGGCGAAGAACGGGTCATTGCCTTCGACATGCCCGGCACGACGCGCGACGCCATCGAAATCGAGTTCCAGCGGGGCGGGAAAGCCTATACGTTGATCGATACCGCCGGCTTGCGCCGCCGCGGCAAGGTCTTCGAAACGATAGAAAAGTTCTCCGTCATCAAGACCCTGCAAGCCATCGAAGCCTGTAATGTGGTGCTCCTGCTGCTGGACGCGCAATCCGAGATTTCCGACCAGGACGCGCACATCGCCGGCTTTGTGCTGGAAACCGGCCGCGCGCTGGTGGTCGCCATCAACAAATGGGACGGCCTGGATTCCGAAAAGCGGGAATGGATACAGCGGGAGTTCGATCGCAAGCTGCGCTTCCTCTCATTTGCGCGGGTGCACACGATTTCTGCCCTCAAGGGTCAGGGCCTGAAGGCGGTCATGAAGTCCGTCGATGAAGCGCATGCCGCGGCGTATCGCAAGCTTTCCACACCCAAGCTCACCCGCACGCTGCATGCGGCGGTGGAACAGCAGCCGCCTCCTCGCAAGGGCATCTTCCGACCCAAGATGCGCTACGCCCATCAAGGCGGCCAGAATCCGCCGCTCATCGTGGTGCACGGCAGTGGCCTGGAAGCCGTGTCGGATTCCTATCGCCGCTATCTGGAATCGCGTTTCCGCAGCGTCTTCCAGCTGGAAGGCACGCCGCTACGCATTGAATTCAAGTCGTCGCACAACCCCTACGTGCAAGGAAAGCCGTGAGCCGCTACTGGAGTGAACATGTTGCAGGCCTGACGCCATATACGCCGGGCGAGCAGCCGAAAATCGAACGCCTGCTGAAACTGAACACCAACGAGCACCCGTATGGTCCGTCCCCGCGCGCGCTCGAAGCTATCCGTCAGGCGACGAACGACACGCTGCGTTTGTATCCAGATAGCGAATCCACGGCGCTGCGGGTCGCGGTTGCCGAGCACTACGGCGTGGACGCCGCGCAAGTGATGCCGGGCAACGGGTCCGACGAAGTGCTCGCGCATGTGTTCAATGCGCTGTTCCGCCACGGCGGACGCCCCTTGCTGATGCCGGACATCAGCTACAGCTTTTATAAAACCTATTGCAAGCTGTTCGATATTCCCGCGCAGCTGGCGCCGCTTGCTGAAGATTTCTCGATTCGCCCGGAAGATTATCTGAATCTTGCGCAGCGCCCGGCCGGTATCATATTCGCGAATCCCAATGCTCCGACCGGCATCGCCCTGTCTCTGGATGACATCGAGCGCATTGCGACAGGCAATCCCGATGTCGCCGTGGTGGTCGACGAAGCGTATGTGGATTTCGGCGCGCAGAGCGCTATTTCGCTTCTTGCGCGCTGCCCGAATATTGTCGTCATCCACACTCTGTCCAAGTCGCGTGCGCTGGCAGGGATGCGCGTCGGCTATAGCATCGCGTCGCGCGAGATCACCGAAGGCATTTTGCGGGTCAAGGACAGCTTCAATTCCTTCCCGCTCGACCGCCTGGCGCTCGCGGCGGCCGTGGCATCCATTGAGGACCGCGAGCACTTCGAGGCCGGTACCCGCAAGGTGGTGGCAGCGCGCCTATGGCTCACGCAACAGCTCGCCACCATGGGATTCGAAGTGTTACCGTCGCAGACGAATTTCGTCTTCGCCAGGCATCCGAGTCACGATGCCTCGGCGCTTGCCCAGGCGCTCAGACAGGAAGGAATCCTCGTGCGCCACTTCAGCGCCGAGCGCATCAGCCAATTCCTGCGCATTACCGTCGGTACGCAGGAAGATTGCGCGCGCCTTTGTAATACATTGTCCGAGATGGTTTTGAAAACCAGCTAGAATTGCAAGCAGTACGGGTCTGTCCGTGTGCAGAACTAGGGAAAACCCTGTAAAGTACGCGTTTCGCCGTTTTATATAACAACAGAACTGGAGCCTAGCCAATGAGCAATAAAGGGCAAACATTACAAGATCCGTTTCTCAATGCTTTGCGTAAGGACCACGTGCCCGTTTCGATATACCTCGTTAATGGCATCAAGCTGCAAGGTCAAGTCGAATCCTTCGATCAGTACGTCGTGCTCCTGCGCAATACCGTAACGCAAATGGTGTACAAGCACGCCATTTCCACAGTCGTCCCGTCGCGTCCCGTCAATTTTCAGGTGGAAGGCGCTTCTGAATAAGGGCGTCCCCAACCGGTTCCGGTCCAGCCCGCCACCCGCCGCCAGCCTGCCTGCGGCGGGTATTTCATTTGTGTGCTGCTCATGAAGTCGCTGATCATCACCGTCGACATGGGCGAGCCTGACTACGAAGCCCATTCCGAAGAATTCCA
>JAEWFK010000127.1 GCA_023388835.1 Pseudomonadota bacterium
TCCATCCGTGTACCAGTCGACCAGGCCCAACACAAGAACAGTGCAAGGGCCAGCGCCAGCAACACCAGCGCAAGCGCGTACTGCTTGAGCAACACCCCCAAAAAGAAGCCGCCGGTCGCCGCGGCCGAGGACAAGGGCCACCAACTGGACCCGGGCAACACGATGATGCTTTCCGGGCGACCGCTCATGATGTCGGTGGACAAGGTGAGCCGACGGCCCGCCGCCGGCTCAGCCAACCACAGACGTCCGGCAGCCATATCATCCGGCAGTTGCGGGTCTTTCCACAGAGGCTCCGTCCGATCGACATCCGGAATGCTCGCGAAGTTATAAGAAGGCGCCGGCGTCGGCATGGCCCATTCCAGGGAGCCGGCACCCCAGGGGTTACGCGGCGCCAAAGCTCCGCCGCGCACATGCAGCAGAATATCGATGACAAACACCACGAATCCGAACGCCTGGACAAAACCGCCGACCGACGAAACCAGGTTCAGAAGATCCCAGCCCGTTTCGGACGAGTAGGTATGCACCCGGCGCGGCATACCCGCCAGCCCGGTGATGTGCATGGGCAGGAAGGTCACGTGAAAGCCGATGAACACGAGCCAGAATGCGATCTTCCCCAAATGCCGGGACGGCATCCGGCCGGTAAAGTGAGGCAACCAATAATACGCCGCCGCCATCACGGGAAACACCATGCCGCCCACCAGCACATAGTGCAGGTGCGCCACGATGAAATGGGTGTCGTGGGCCTGCCAGTTGAAGGGCACCAAGGCGATCATGACACCGGTCAGGCCACCCACAATGAAGGTCACGAAAAAACCGCCCATGAAGAGCATGGGAAGCCCCCAACGCACCCGACCGCACCAGAGCGTAGCAAGCCAGACAAAAAACTGTACCGCCGTGGGAATCGCGATGAGCGTACTGGCAATCGAGAAGAAGCCGGCCACGGGAACGGTGAGGCCCACAGTGAACATATGATGGGCCCAGAGCACCATGCTCAACACGCCGATTGCCACGAGGCTCGCCACCACCCAACGGTAAGCCACCACGGGGCGCCCAGCGAAGGCGGGCAGCATGGCCGTCACCATGCCCGCCGCCGGAACAAAGATGATGTAGACCTCCGGGTGGCCGAAGAGCCAGAACAGGTGCTGCCACAAAACCGCGTCGCCGCCGAGCGTGGGATCGTAGAAGGGCCATCCGAACGCGCGCTCCAGCTCCAGCAGGATGCTGCCCAGAATGAGCGGCGGAAAACCCAGCAGCATCATGCCCGCCGTCACCAACATGTACCACGCGAATAGCGGCATGTCGGAAAGCCTCATGCCCGGCGCACGCATGCGCAGAATGGTGACGATCAACTCCACCGCTCCGCAGACGGCCGAAATCTCGGCGAAGGTAATGCCGATCAGCCAGATGTCATTGGCGATACCGGGACTGAAGCGCCCACTGGACAGCGGCACATACATGAACCAGCCGCTGTCAGGCGCCAGGCCCAGAAACAGGCTCAGCACCACCATGGTGGCACCGAAAAGATAGCAATACCAGGCGTAGGCCCCAAGCCGCGGATACGCCATGTCCCGCGCGCCCAGCATTTTTGGCAGAAGATAGAAGGAAAAGCCCTCCAGCATGGGAATCGCGAACAGGAACATCATGATCGTGCCATGCATGGTGAACACTTGACTGTAGACGCCTGCTTCCATGAAGGCATTGTCCGGCGCAGCCAGCTGGGTGCGCATCAGCATGGCCAGAACTCCGCCGAGCAGGAAAAAGACGAGCGAAGCCACTATGAAGCGCTTGCCTACAATCGTATGGTTGACCGATGACAGGCTGCCCCAACCGGGCGGCGTACCCCATACCTCCTCCAGCTCGCGATGGCGGGCGATGGCCGAACGTGGCGCGTTCATGGACGGCCCTCCCCCAGCCCGGCGAGTTCGGCGAGGCGCGCCGGCAACTCATCGGCTGGATGCGCGATCAGGGTGAAACGCATGCCTGCATGGCCGTCGCCGCAATACTCGGCGCATATTCCGGCGTACTCTCCGGGCTCGTCCACCATCAGACGGATACGGTTCACCCGTCCTGGCACAGCGTCGAGCTTGCCGGCGATACGCGGTACCCAGAAACCGTGAACGACATCCGAGGCCATGATGCGAAGATGTATCGGTACGCCGGCGGGCACGTGAATGACATTCACCGTGCGCAAAGTGTCGCCTTCGGACAAAGGCTTCCCGCCCGGAGGAGCCTCGTCCTCCGGTATGACGGCCGGCAGGCCGGCGGGCGCCTGCGCCTTCGCCACAATCCCCGGATAACGGGCTTCCCACCACCATTGGTGAGCAACGACATCCACATGGAAGGCGCGATCCGCTTCCGCCTCGGAGCCCGGCGGCCATTGCGCTTCGTCGAGCTTCAGTCCAAATAAGAGGAGAACCGCAATGACGGTCCCCGGAAGCATCAACCCGCCACCTACGAGCAGCAGAAGAAGGCCGCGCCGCCCTGGAGGGCTCGACCCTTTGCTTGCCAGAGCCAATGCCGCCAGCGCGATCATGAGAAGCAGGATCACACCGGTGCCCGCAGCCATGCTCCACCAAAGGGTGGCGACCGAGCGAGTGACGTCGCTTGCGGGCGCGAGCGTGGAGAGCGGCCCCTCGACGCAGCCTGCAAGGATCAGGCAGACTGCCGCGCCTCCCGCCCGGCGCGCACCCTGGCACGGAGGTTGCCACCGTCGGCAGGCCGAGCCCCGGCCACCACTCTGTCTGGACTTCGCCATGAAAAAGCTTGGACATCCTGTGCCATTGGGTACACGCACCGCGGTCGCCATCGCGCGCCATCCCATCCACCCCATGGTGGTACCCTTTCCCATCGCATTCTTGCTTGCCGTGGTAGTCACCGACCTCGCATACCTGGCATTGGGCGACCCATTCTGGGCGCGCGCCTCGCTTTGGCTGGCCGGCGCGGGCACGGGACTGGGCATCTTCGCCGGCGTCATCGGCACGCTCGAATTGCTGATTATCCGAGGCATCCGCCATCGGGCCGCGGGGTGGAGCCACTTCGTCTTGGCAGTCATGTTGCTGTCAGTGGGCTTCATCAACTGGCTATCCCGTCTGGAAGACCCGCTGCAGGGAATCGAGTCCGGAGGTTTGTATCTCTCTTTGCTGGGCGGCGCCCTGGTCGCGGTGGCTGGCTGGCTTGGCGGGGAGCTGGTATTCGAGCATCACGTCGGGCTTGGCAAGCACCAGGATGAGGATCGCTCCTATGAGCGCCACGGGCACGGTGATCAATAATGGGGAGTGTCGGCGGGGGCGCGCGCGGACGGACTCCATGCCTTGCGCGTCCAGGCGCTTGCCACAGTAGGCGTGGTACAGCGCGAGCATCGACACGGCCGCGAGCTTGGCAATCAGCCATGACCCGTCAGCGCCGCGTAGGTAGACCAGCAGGCTGCCGCTGATAATGGCGAGTACCGCGGCAGGCGATGCGAGCATCACGAACACATAGCGGCACATCACGCGATGCCGATTAACGGGGGCATGTTCGCGCTGGGGCGGCGCATCGGCATAGAGGCCGGCAAGAATCAGCAATGCGGCGCTCCATATACCCAGCGTTGCGATGTGAACCGTCATGACCCACGCGGTGGTGTTCATGCCCCTCCTTTTGCCGCGCACCGGGTCAAGGATCGCGGCACTGATACTGTGAGCAGTGCCGCCGACCCCTGCTTACTGGTCCTTAATAGGGCCCACGATTACGGTCGAAGAAGTCGCGCACCTCGCGATCTGCTTCGTCGCGCGTACGGCCATAGCGTTCCTGCACCAATCCGGAAAGCTGTTCGGCGTTGCCTTCGACTTGTGTCAGTTCGTCGTCGGTGAGGTCACCCCACGCTTCCTTGGCCTTGCCCTTGATCTGCTTCCACTGGCCCTTGATCGTGTCTTCATTCATGAACTGCTCCTTTCAACCTCGGCAATGGCTGCCGCACGGCCAACCTGAAGCAAACCCCGTGCCCATGCCCGCCAAGTGCGCCGTCGCTGCCACAGCACGCCGTCGCTGCCGGTGTGATGGGCTGCTATCATGTCGGCACGCGACCGCCGAAGACCGTCCGGCTGCCATAACGAGAATGAAACGAGACAAAGCGGCAATGAACCCGGCAATCCTGGCATGGGCGCTCTCTGGCGCCGCAGCCGTGGCAGTGGGCTTCGCCCGCTTTGCCTATGCGCTCATTCTGCCTGCCATGCAGGCCGATCTGGGTCTGAACTATGCGCAGGCGGGTTGGCTCAACACCGCCAATGCGCTGGGCTACCTCGTTGGCGCCCTGGCGACCATCGGGTTGGTGCGACGGTACGGGAATCGCCGTCTGTTCTCCCTGGGGGTGGTGCTTACTGCGCTGGCGCTGATACTGACCGGCCTTAGCCGAGACTTCAGCCTGCTGACGCTGTATCGTTTCCTGGCCGGCCTGGGCGCAGCCGGCGCCTTCATATGCGGTGGCGTACTGGCCGGGGTGATCGGCACGCGCGCCATCGTGATTTTCTTCAGCGGCAGCGGCATCGGCATGCTCAGCACCGGCGCCCTGCTGCCCTGGCTTTTCGAATTTTCAGGGCCGCAAGCCTGGACCTGGGCATGGATGGCCATCGGCGTCGTCTGCCTGCCCTTGAGCCTGCTCTCCATCATCGCGTCGCGGCGCATCGAGGAACCCAACGCCCCCGGCATGGATGCATCCTGGGAATGGCGGCCCTGCATACCCGAATTCGCCGGATACTTCATGTTCGGCCTCGGGTATATCGCGTACATCACCTTCATCATCGCCTGGGTCAGGCAGCACCCGGCCCCTGGCATGTCGCCGGCTGCGGTCACTTCCATCATGTGGAGTGCTCTGGGAGCCATGACGCTGTTGGCGCCCGTCTTATGGAGCCGTGTATTCAACGGCCGGGGCGACGGTCTGCCCATGGCGGCCACGATGGCGGTGCTGGGCACAGGCGCCGCCCTGCCCATGCTGGCGCCGTCCCTTATTGGCGTATGGATGTCGGCGGCGCTGGTCGGCGCGAGTGTCTTCATGGTCCCTGCGGCCGCCACAAGCTTCATCAAGGCCAATCTTCCGCGCAGCGCTTGGGGCAGCGGACTAGCCGTGGTCACCAGCCTTTTTGCCATCGGCCAAACTATCGGTCCTGTCGGCGCCGGTTGGATCAGCGACCGCTGGGGCAACCTGTCGGTGGGGCTGGGCGTGTCGGCAGGCTTGCTATTCGCCGGGGCGATCATCGCCATGGGCCAGCGCCCGTGCCCCCAGGGGGAAACCGGCACGGGCGTCCCAAGCAAAAGCGCCGCTTGATAGCGGCGCCTTCATTGCATTGCAATAAAATGGAGACTCAGGCCGGAATGGGTTCGGGCATCAGGCGAACGCCGGGGCTTGCAACCGCCGCAATAGCCGGGCGCAGGCCGGTCAGCATGTATTCGACGAGCTCACGCACCGGACGAATGGCGCTGCCGAAGGGAAGCTTTTCAGCCCCGCGGAAGAACAGGCCTCGGTTCACATCGCCGGCCAGGGCGTAGGCCAGGCGCGTGTCGATGCAGAACTGGCCTTGCTTGGAAATGCCGTCGCGCAAGCCACATTGCGCCAGGCAATCGAAGGCGACCGTGCAGGGCTTTTCCTTAGCGATGCTCTGCAGCTTGGCCTCCTTCTCAAGGTAGTTCGCCAGCCACGGTGTGCGTACGGCGCGGGCGGGCAGCCCGGCCACACTCATGAACGTGACGATGTCTTCGGGCTTGGCCTCGGCCAGCACGCGCTTGAAATTCGGGTGGGCGTCGCCTTCTTCGCTCACCGCGAAGGGGGTTCCCATCTGGACCGCATTGGCGCCCAGCGAAATCAGCTGACGGAATTGTTCATGGCTGTGAATGCCACCGGCCGTGATGAGAGGAATGTTTTCCTTTTCAAGACCCAGCTCCTTGAGCAATGCCCGAGTACCTTCAAGCACGGTGGGGAAGGCATAGGATGGGTCGTTGATGCGGTCGGATGTGGGCGAACCGAGATGGCCGCCTGCAAACTTCGGGTTCTCGATCACGATTGCGTCGGGCAGGCGATTCTTGCGCATCCATTTTTTCAGGATGACTGCAATACCGCGGACATCGGACAGAATCGGGATGATGGCGGTGCGGGGAAATTCAGCGGTGAGTTCCGGCAGGTCGAGCGGCAGCCCTGCGCCGACCACAACGGCGTCGGCCCCGCTTTCGCAAGACTGGCGGATATATTCAGGATACTGCTCCACTGCCTTCATGACGTTGACCGCGATGGCGCCGTTACCGCCGGAGAGCTTGCGCGCGGCATTGATCTCGCGGTCGAGCGCGACGAGGTTCACCCGATTGATGAGCCCCTTGTCCCGGGAACGGCCTGTCTCTTCCATGAGGTCAGGATGGTGACGGCGCAGGTCGACACTGGAGATGGTGCCGAAAGCACCCAGTGAAGCCACCGTACCGGCCAACCGGTGAGCAGAGATGCCCACCCCCATACCGCCCTGCACAATCGGCAACAGGGATTTGCCTTTGACCTTGAGTCGTTCCAAAGCAGTGTGCAACACGGTAGAAATCCTTAAAAATCATGCACTGCAAGTGCCAGAGCAAAACTATGCGCCCTGTACCGCCGCGGTACCTTAATAAATATCAAGATTGTCCTACGGCCGCGGTCAACTATACTTTATTTCCATGCAACGGGCTCTGGCTTTTGATCGTTCCCCTCCTCTGTTCGTGGCGTTCCGGTTCTTCCTGAATGTCCCGGTTTTCATACTGCTCGCCGCCTTCGCGACGGGGTGGCTGGCGGTGTCGGGCGGCCCCTACGCCCGTTGGAGCCCCCCAGTTCTGGCAGCCACACACTTGCTGACGCTTGGGGTACTGGCCAGCGCCATGTTGGGCGCGATGATGCAGATCCTGCCGGTCGCCGCACATATCCATGTGTTGCAGCCGCGCATCACATCCATTGTCGTTCACGCCACCTTGACGCTGGGTGCCCTGTCTCTGGCCTGGGGGTTCATGAGTGCACAACCGGCATTTCATGGAGCGGCGGTGCTGCTGCTGGCCTGCGCCTTTCTGGTGTTCCTGCTGGCTGTCGCGGGCGGGCTGGCGCGTGATTCCCGACGTCGATCACCGGGGTCCGGGGAAATCCTTGTGGCTGTTCGCCTGGCTCTGCTCGCGCTGGCGGTGACGATCATCGTCGGTCTCTTCATGGCCGGCTTGCGCGCCCGCTTCTGGAGTCCCGGGGACACCGCGGGCATCTGGCTCCATACCTTGCCGGATGTCCACGCACTATGTGGCTTGGCCGGCTGGGTGGGATTACTGGTGATGGGCATATCGTTTCAAGTCATACCCATTTTCCAGGCGACCGAGGTTTATCCGCAGCGACTGACCCACACGCTGGCGCCACTCATCTTCCTGCTGCTGACGATCTTTACACTGGGCGGGGCATGGCGCACGGAACCCGGCACGGCAACACTTCTGCGTGCCCTTCCGGCTACCTTGTTGGCGCTGGGCTACCTGCTGTATGGCGCCGTAACCGCGCGACTGTTATGGACACGCAAGCGCCCGGCGCCCGAGCCCACCACATGGTTCTGGCATACAGGCATGGCGGCGCTGGTACTTGCTGCCCTGCTTGGGGTCGCGTACACCTGGCTCTCGCCCGGACCCTGGGGCGCCTCGCAACACGATACGATCCAGATGCTGCTTGGCACCTTGATCGTGCCGGGTTTCGCGGTCTCGGCGGTCAACGGCATGCTCTATAAGATCGTGCCCTTCCTGCTGTGGCACAACGCCCAGCGGCAGGCACCCATGGCCCTGCCCTTCATGCCCAAGGTGAAGCAGTTCATCTCCGAACGCGACGCGATGCGGCAGTATGCCGCCCATTTATGCGCAATCGTATTGCTCACCGCAAGCTGCCTGGCGCCGATACTGCTGCTGCCGGCCGCTGCCGCACTGGCGGTGTCCGGCAGCCTGCTGGGCTGGAATATCGCCAAGGCGCTGCGCTTATACACGCGCACTTGCCGCCGCATCGCCGAAGTCATGAGAAGCCAGTCCAACGCGGCCACGTCGAAGGGCGGGAGTTCGATGCGGTCCTGACTGCGTGACCTCCTTCAGTCGCAATGCGCGCGGAATCCTTCCTCGTCGAGAATGGTGATGTTGCGGCCGTTTACCTGTATCAAGCCCTTGGTCGTCAAGTCGTTCAGGATGCGCGAGAAATGTTCCGGCGTGAGATTCAGCCTTGAAGCAATGACATTCTTGCCGACCTCCAACCGCAGTTCACGCCCGCCTGCGGCATCCTGAGCCTGCAGAAGGTAGCCGATCACCCGCTGGGTGCCCGAGTGCAAGGAATAGGACTTCACGTCGGAGACGAAGGCATGCAGCCGCTTACTCAAGCCCGCAATCATCTTGCGGGCGAGCAAGGGCTGGCTGTCCAGTTCCGCAAAGAGTACCGATTTGTCGACGGTAAGAAGCATGCTGTCGGCCAGCGCCATGGCTGACAATATGTAGGGCTTGTCCAGAAACATCAGGGCTTCGCCGAAGCTCTCGCCCGGGCCCAGCAGACGCACGACTTTCTCCGCACCCGCCGGCGATACGGCAATCAGCTTCACCTGCCCGTACACCATGATGTGAAAGCCGTTGCACGGCTCACCGCGGTGGAAGATGGAATCGCCGCGCCGCGCATGATGCTCGGTGGTTCCGGCGGCCACTTTTGCGAGTTCCTCTTCGTCAAGCTGCTCGAAAAGGGGGACGCGCGCCAGCAGGTTCTGTATCTTGTCCTTGTCGCTCGACATATTGATAGAATTCCTCTGTGGTTCAAGCCCGGAAAACCGCGTGATAAAGACGCTCTACAACATTGCAGGAACGACGGCGCTGCTGCTGGGCATACTGGGCATCTTCCTGCCGGTGCTGCCCACCACGCCATTTCTGCTGCTGGCATCGGCCTGCTACATGCGCGGGTCCGAGCGTATGCATCGGTGGCTCATGAACCAGCGCCACCTGGGCCCTTACCTGCGCAATTTCCAGGCGGGGCGGGGAATCCCGCTACGTGCCAAGCTCGGCGCATTGGCCTTGATGTGGACGTCGCTCATCATTTCAATGTGGATCATTCCGCTGCCCTGGGTACGTGCCCTTTTGCCTCTGCCGGGTATTGCAGTCACGATTTATCTATGCAGAATCCGCACGCTGGATCCCCGGGCCGAGCCCTCGCCTGATCAAATCAGACGGGAATAAGTCGACACCGTAGGTTGCGCCAAGTATTTATCGAACACCATGCCAAGGGCCCGCACGAACAGGCGACCCTTGGGCGTGACCGTGATCACGCCGTCGCGGGTTTCCATCAGGCCGACTTCTTCATAGGGACACAGTCGCTCCAGCTCCGTCTCGAAATAACTTTCGAAGTCGATTCCATATTTGGCGCCGACTTCGGCAAAACGCAGAGGCATGCTGCACATCAGGATCATGATGATTTCCCGGCGCAGGACATCGTCTGTGGACAAATCGTAGCCACGTTCCACCGGAAGTCGACCCTGATCCAGCGATTCATAATAGGCGTTAACCGTCCGCACGTTGCCGTTGTACGAACGTCCTACCTTCCCGATCGCCGATACGCCAAAGCCCACGAGGTCGCACTCTGCCCGGGTCGTGTAACCCTGGAAATTCCGGTGCAGGGTCTTGTTGCGACGCGCCCGACTGAGTTCGTCATCTGGTTTGGCGAAATGGTCGAGCCCGATATATTCATAACCTGCCTCGAGGAGCCGGCGGGTGGAAAGCAGAAAGATCTGCAGCCGCGCTTCCGCTGACGGAAGGTCTTCGGGTTTCACCATGCGCTGCGCCTTGAACCGCGAAGGCAGGTGGGCGTAGTTGTACAGCGCAATGCGGTCCGGCGAAATACGAATGACTTCATCGATGGTGCGGGCGAAACTGTCCAGAGTCTGCTTGGGCAGACCGTAGATCAGGTCGGCGTTCACGGACTCATAGCCTGTGTCACGACTGGCATGTACGGCGCGCTCCACCATGTCCACCGGCTGTATGCGGTTCACGGCGGCCTGCACGGCGGGGTCGAAATCCTGCACGCCGAAGCTGCACCGGTTGAAGCCCAGGCCCGCGAGGAACGAGAGCGTGTCTTCGTTGACGGTACGCGGGTCGATTTCCACTCCCAACTCGGCATCAGCCGTGAATTCGAAGTGGCGACGGGTCGCATCCATTAGCATGGACAATTCATCCTGGCTCATGAAAGTGGGCGTGCCGCCGCCCAGGTGCAGCTGCACCGTGCGGCGATCCCTGCCCAGTTCAGGGGCGAGCAGGTCCATTTCCTTGCACACATAGCGTGTGTACTCCGCCGAGCGGCCGTAATCCTGGGTAATGATCTTGTTACAGGCGCAGAAATAGCAGAGCGAGCGACAGAACGGAAGATGGAAATAAACCGACAACGGCGGGTTGCCGGCCTCGGCTGCGGCCCGCTCCTGCAAGTAGGGAAGGAAGCGCTCTTGCTTGAATCCGTAGTCGAAGCGATCGGCAGTGGGGTAAGAGGTATAGCGCGGGCCACTGATATCGAAACGGCGGACCAACTCTTCGGAGATCTCGATGTCGGGAAAGGTGGTGGCATTGTCGGTCGCAACGACCATGGCGTACTCCGGGTTTCGACCTGCAATCGGGCGTCGGGTTCGCGTCCGATCGGCACACGGTCTGCATCAGTATCGTATTGTCCAGTGTAATGCCCGGGGCCTCTTTGACCTAGGTCAAGGCGGCGCATACCCCCTTCTCGCCCCGAAATTCGCAAAAGCCCGCGAAATCGCGTCGATCATGCAGGCTACATATCGTATTATTAGTAGCTTCGAATCTGTACTTTCCCGCATATAGCCTCCTGATGTCGCTTGTCCTCATACTCGCATTGCCCTTTCTCGGCAGCATTGTTGCTGCATTCATGCCCTCGAATGCTCGCAATATAGAGGCTTGGCTCGCAGGCATCGTGGCCCTGGTATGCGCGGGGATCGCCGTCTCTCACTTCCCCGCCATCCTCGATGGCGAAGTCATACGCACCACGCTTCCGTGGCTACCGGCGCACGGCGTGGACCTGAGCTTGCGCATGGACGGCTTTGCGTGGCTGTTCGCCATGATCATCACCGTCATGGGCGCCCTCATTGCGGTGTATGCGCGCTACTACATGTCGCCGGAAGATCCCGTTCCGCGCTACTTTTCGTTTTTCCTTGCCTTCATGGGTTCGATGCTCGGGGTCGTGCTTTCGGGCAACTTGATCCAACTGGTGATCTTCTGGGAACTCACCAGCCTCTCATCGTTCATGCTGATCGCCTATTGGCATCATCGGCTCGACGCCCGGCGCGGTGCCCGCATGTCGCTCACCATTACGGGCGCGGGCGGGCTGTGTCTGCTGGGAGGCGTGCTCATGCTGGGTCATGTGGTGGGCAGCTACGATCTCGATGTAGTGCTGCGGTCCGGAGAGATCATCCGGAATCACCCGTGGTACACCACCATGCTGGTCCTCGTTGCGCTGGGCGCGCTCACCAAGAGCGCACAGTTTCCCTTCCACGTCTGGCTGCCCAACGCCATGGCTGCGCCCACGCCCGTGTCCGCCTATCTGCATTCGGCAACCATGGTCAAGGCAGGCGTATTCCTCCTTGCGCGGCTCTGGCCCGTCATGTCGGGTACCCCGGAATGGACCTGGATCATCGGCGGCGCCGGAGCCATCAGCCTGCTGCTGGGCGCCTATGCGGCCACCTTCCAGACCGACATGAAAGGCGTGCTCGCGTACTCGACGATCAGCCACCTGGGCCTCATCACCCTGCTGTTGGGTATGGAAAGCCCACTGGCCCTGGTGGCGGCCGTGTTTCACATCATTAACCACGCGACCTTCAAGGCCTCGCTATTCATGGCGGCCGGCATCGTCGACCACGAAACCGGCACACGGGACCTTGGGCGGCTATCGGGCTTGTATCGCAGCATGCCGATCACGGCGACGCTAGCCCTGGTCGCCGCCGCGGCCATGGCGGGCGTTCCGCTGCTGAACGGCTTCATCTCCAAGGAAATGTTCTTCGCCGAAACGGTCTATGTGAGCGGCAATGCGTTCACGCGTTATGGCCTGCCCTTGCTGGCCGTGGTCGCCAGCGCCTTCAGCGTCGCCTACTCCCTGCGTTTCATCGGTGAAGTCTTCTTCGGCAAGGAGGCCACCGATCTGCCGCGTGCGCCGCATGAACCGCCGCTCATGATGCTGATTCCCAGCGCCGTGCTGGTGCTCAGCTGCCTGATCGTGGGCATCATCCCCGGCGTGCTGCCGGGCCCGCTATTGCACACCGCAGTGGAGTCCATCCTGGGGGAAAGCACGCCTTATTACAGCCTGGCTGTGTGGCATGGCTTCAATCTGCCCCTGACCATGAGCCTTCTTGCCTTGCTCGGGGGAATCGGGCTGCGCTTCTTCCTGAAGCGGCGGCAGCACCTGCGGCCCGGGATTACGCCTTTCATCTACCGGTTCGACGGCCGGCGCAGCTTCGAGAACGCGCTTGAAGCACTGGATGTCGCGGCGGCCTTCATCCTGGACTGGACCCGTTCGCCGCGCCTGCAACCGCAGCTTTTCCTGATGGTTTTCCTCACCATGGTGGTCGCCGCCCTGCCGCTGATGAAGGGGCCATGGATGCACCCCGAGGTGCTGACCGGCCTGGATCCCTTCTTCGGCCTGTTGTGGGTGGCGGGAGCGGCTTGCGCCATCGGTGCTGCGGCCAGCGCCAAGTACCACCGGCCGGCCGCGCTGATGCTGACGGGCGGCGCCGGGCTGTGCACCGTCATCACCTTCGCCTGGCTCTCTGCTCCCGATCTCGCACTCACACAACTGACTGTCGAAGTCGTGACCATGGTGCTGATTCTGCTGGGCCTGAGGTGGCTGCCGCCTCGTCTCGAAGGTGAAGGCGAGGGAGAGGCTCCTTTCCGCAACGCCCTCTTCGCCTTCCTGCGCAGATCGCGAGACTTCATCATCGCCATTCTGGCCGGCACGGGCTTTACCGTTTTGGCCTATGCCATCATGACGCGCCCGCATCCTGCCGGGGTGTCTTCGTTTTTCATTGAAAAAGCCTTGCCGCTGGGCGGCGGCGCGAACGTGGTCAATGTGATTCTCGTGGACTTCCGGGGTTTCGACACGCTGGGGGAGATCACCGTCCTGGGCATCGTTGCTCTGACCGTGTATGCCTTGCTGCGACGCTTCCGTCCACCACCCGAAAGCATGCAGCTGCCTCATGCAAGGCAGTTCATCGCCTACGAAGGCAAGCTGCTGGATCGCTTCAGCGACCCGGATCCCAAGGCGCTGCTCCCGCAGGGGGTGATGAAGATACCCAGCGTGCTGGTACGGCTGCTGCTGCCGTTGGCCGCCATGGTTTCGGTGTATTTCCTGATTCGCGGCCACAACCTGCCGGGCGGCGGTTTCGTGGGCGGCTTGATCATGGCCACCGCCATCATCATCCAGTACATGGTGGGCGGGGTCATATGGGTGGAGGCCCGGCAGCGCCTGCATCCTCAATACTGGATCGCCTTCGGCCTGCTGGCCGCCGGCACCGCCGCCATGGGCGTGTGGTGGGCATCGAAGCCCTTCCTCTCCGCTGTGGCGATCGACTTCAATATCCCCCTGATCGGACACGTGCATCTTTCTTCCGTACTGCTCTTTGACATCGGCGTGTACACGCTCGTGGTCGGCGCAACCGTATTGATGCTGATCGCGCTTGCCCACCAATCGCTACGTCTGTATCGCAAGCCCGCGGCCCTCGATCCGCAGGACGGCAGCCTTCCCGTACGGGAGCCCACCTGACATGGAACTGATTCTTTCGCTCGCCATCGGCGTACTGGCCGGCTCCGGTGTGTGGCTGCTTCTGCGCCCACGCACTTTCCAAGTCATCATGGGGCTTTCGCTGATTTCCTACGCCGTGAACCTGTTCATTTTTTCGATGGGCCGCATCACGCTCGGATTCCCCCCCGTCATCGACCCTGAATGGGCGGCCGATGCTTCCCATTACGCCGACCCCCTGCCCCAAGCGCTGGTGCTGACTGCCATCGTCATCGCGTTTGCGACGACCGCCCTTTTCCTGGTGATCCTGCTTGCCTCGCGTGGCTTCAGCGGTACCGACCACGTCGACGGACGGGAGGCGCACAAGTGATTGGCTGGATGCAGCATCTTCCCATACTGCCCGTGGTCATCCCGCTGATATGCGGGGCGCTCATGCTGATCGTGCGCGACGGAAACCGGCACGGTCGACTCACTCTGGGATTTGTTTCCATAGCGGCGCAACTCGCGGCCGCCATCGCGCTGCTGTGCATGTCGGCGGGCTACATCGCGACCGACTGGCCCGACGGCGTCGGCGTCTACTTGCTGGGCGACTGGCCGGCGCCTTTCGGCATCGTGGCGGTGGTGGACCGCCTCGCGGCCGTCATGCTCATACTCACCGCCACGCTGGGGATGTGTTCCTGGATATACGCGACCGCGCGCTGGGACCGTGCCGGCGTGCATTTCCATCCCTTGTTCCAGTTCCTACTGATGGGTCTGAACGGTGCCTTCCTGACCGGAGACCTGTTCAACCTGTTCGTTTTCTTCGAAGTGTTACTGGCGGCATCGTATGGGCTCGCCTTGCATGGGTCCGGGCGGGCGCGGGTATCCGCGGGGCTGCACTACGTGGCGGTGAACCTGGTCGCGTCTTTCCTGCTTCTGATCGCCATGGCGATGATCTACGGCGTGACCGGTTCGCTGAACATGGCCGATCTGGCCGCGCGGGCCGGCGAACTCGGGGGGCCGGACCGGCGCCTCTTCGAATCGGGCGCCGCCATCCTGGGAATCGCCTTCCTGATCAAGGCCGCCGCCTGGCCGCTGAACTTCTGGCTGCCGGCGACCTACGCCAACGCCAGCGCGCCCGTCGCCGCGGTGTTCATGATCATGACCAAGGTGGGCGTCTATGCCCTGCTTCGCATAGGCTCCCTGCTGCTGCCCACGGGCGCACCGGCCGCGTTTGGCGGTGAATGGATGTTTCCGGTGGGTATCGCCACGCTGGGCTTCGGCATCATCGGCCTGATCGCTGCGCCGCAGCCTGAACGCCAGGCCAGCTACTGCGCCATCATATCGTCCGGCACGCTGTTCGCTGCCTTGGGGATGCCTGGCGTCACCCTCACCGGCCCGGCGCTGTTCTATCTGGTGTCCTCGGTGCTGGCGCTGGGCGCCTTCTTCATGCTGCTGGAAATGGTGGAGCGCACACAGGCCTTCGGGGCGGACCTCCTGGCCGTCAGTCTGGAAGCCTTCGATCTCGAGGATCCCGAATCCCCGGACCGCAGCGATGACGTCGTCGGGGTGGCGATTCCGGCCGCCATGGTTTTCCTGGGCCTTTCATTCGTTGCCTGCGCGCTGCTGATCGCAGGCCTGCCGCCCATGTCGGGCTTCGTGGCGAAGTTCACTTTGCTTTCGGCCGCGTTGCAGACGGCGGCCGGCGCTCCGGGCACGGGAACGTGGCTGCTGATTGGTGTCGTACTGTTTTCGGGACTCGCCTGCATCATCGCGCTCGGACGCACCGGCATCCGGCTGTTCTGGAGCGTCGAGGACACCATCACCCCACGCCTGCGGCTGAGCGAAGCGGGGCCGGTCACTTTGCTGATCTTCGCCTGTATCGGCCTTTCGATCTGGGCCGGGCCCGTGATGCGCTACCTGGATGAAACGGCCGATTATCTGGGTACACCCAGCGCCTATATCAATGCCGTGCTCACTCAGAACCCCGGGCGGAACGTTGCTCCGGTGGAGGGCCAGCCATGAAGCGCGTGATCAACTGGCTTTATCTGCCTTCGATGCTGCTGGGCCTGTGGCTGTTGCTCAACGACAGTCTGTCTCCGGGCAACATTGTCCTGGGCGGCGCCTTGGCCCTGTTCTTCGGCTGGGCTTCCCAAGCGCTGCGGCCCTTGCGCGCCCGTCCCCGCAGGCCCTGGGTAGCCGTAAAATTGGTCGTGCGCGTGGCGATTGATGTCTTCAACTCCAACCTCGAGGTGGCACGCATCATCTGGGTCGGACGCTCCCAGATATCGCCGGGATTCATCAAGATCCCCATTTCGATGAAGGACCCCCACGGCCTGGCGGCACTCTCCTGCATCGTCACCTACACTCCCGGCACGGTATGGTCTGAGCTTGCGGAAGATGAAGGGCTGTTGACACTACACGTACTCGACCTCAAGGACGAATCCTACTGGATACACAAGATCCAGTACGACTACGAGCGTCCGCTGAAGGAGATATTCGAATCATGAACCAGATCCTCTACCTGGCTTCCAGCTTTGCGCTGGGTTGCTTCGTCATCGGCGCGTGCCTGTCGGCCTACCGGCTCAGCACCGGGCCGACAGCAGCCGATCGTGTTCTGGCGCTGGACACGATGTACATCAACGGCATGCTGATTCTGCTGACACTGGGCTTGCGGTTCAATTCTTCGCTTTATTTCGACATCGCCCTGCTCATCTGCATCTTCGGATTTGTAGGCTCGGTGGCCATGGCCAAATTCCTGCTTCGCGGCGAGGTCATCGAACCATGATGGCCGATCTCCCCGCCTGGGCCGCCCTAGTCATCTCCTTTTTGCTGGTGGTCGCCGGTTTTTTTGCAGTCACCGGTTCCTTGGGCCTACTGCGCCTTCCCACCTTTTACAGCCGGATTCATGCGCCAACGCTAGGCAATACCCTGGCGTCCTTTTGCCTGGTTGTATCGATTCTTATCACGGCGTCTTTCGTCCAGCACCGCTTTGTGGTCCATTCCTTGCTGGTAAGTTTTTTCCTAATCATTACGTCACCCGTGACGGCCATGCTGCTCATGCGGGCTGCAATCAAACGGCAGCTGCGGCACACGGCAAAGGATCGGGAGCAGGACTGAGCGGACACATCCGCTTGCACAGGGCGGGTTTTCACCTAGATATACTGCCCTTGTAACCGTCTCACAACAGGAGGTTCCATGAAGGCAATTGAACACGCATTTCGTCCCGGGCGCATGGCGCTGATCATCGCAGCAGCCGGTCTGATGCCGCTCGCAGCGAACGCTCAAGGCGCGTCGATGTCGGAAATGCAGGCCCGCTACAAGGAAGACATCCAGCGATGCGCGACCATCACTGATCCCGAAAGCAAGAAGACTTGCCGTCGGGAAGCCGGCGCCGCCATCCACGAAGCGCGCAACAACCGCCTGGTTCGTGGAAACGTCGACCCTGCTGCAAACGCTGCGGCACGGTGCCAGCGATTGCCCGGTGACCAGCGTGCCGACTGCGAGCGCCTGATGCGTGACGGCAGCGCCGTAGAGCACGGTAGTGTCAGCGGCGGCGGTGTGTTGCGCGAAATGACCATCACGGTCCCTGCGGACTCGACCGCCCCGGCCGGCACCTACGGTTCGCAGACGGCGCCTGCCGGCACGTATGGGACACCGTCAACCCCGGGCTATGGAGCCCAGCCCGTTCCAGGGGCTGCCCCGGTGCCGCCGGCATCGGGCAGCTACCGTAGCCAGCCCGCCCCGTCGACACAGGGCAGCTACGGAACCCAGCCCGCTCCGGGAAGCTATGGCACCCAACCCGCGCCTGCAGCGCCCAGCGGCTACGGAACCCAGCCGATGCGTTAATACGCCAGCGCTTCGGCCCCTTGGCCGAAGCGCTGCATCACCCCTCGATCGGCCGGCTCGTTTTTAAGACCTGATTCCGGCACGGATCTCTATTCAGGAACGAACGCCGCAGTTGCGCCACCCATCCAGGCGATTCAATCGGGCTCCCTTGCGCGGCCCTGGAAATACAACGGTGATCCGAGTCCCCGGGAAAGCGGGCCGACTGACCAGGTTCCACCAGGCGCCATGCGCCCTCGCGATTTCACGCACAATGGCCAAGCCCAGCCCTGATCCTCCGGAGAGGCTGCCCGGCGCCCGGTAAAAAGCTTCGAACACACGTTCGGCTTCGTCCGGCGACATGCCCGGCCCGTCATCCTCTACCGTCAACGCGGGCGGATTGGCGCCCACGTGCAGGCGGATAGCACTCGCTCCCCTGCCATAGCGCAAGGCATTGTCGATCAGATTGCTCAGCAGCTCCTCCATCAGCAGAGGGTCGATATCCACCCACACCGCGTCGTCCGGTGCGGTCATTTCGAGGGCAAGGCCTGCTGCACGCGTGCGGGGCACCCATTCCGCAGCGCTGAGGCGCACCCACTCACCCAAGTCGCTGCGTACGAAGCTGTCCTGGGGGCGCGTTGACGAATCAGCTCGAGCGAGTACCAACAATTGCCGCCCCAGGCGTATCATCCGGTCGTTCACCGAATTGATGCGCTCCGCGCGCTCCCGTATATCGGGCGGCAGCTCGCCGGCCAGCATCAGTTCGCATTCCAGCTTAAGGCCGGCCAGTGGCGTGCGTAGCTGATGCGCCGCGTGCCCGACGAAACGGCGTTGCGCCTGCACGGCTTCGTCGAGCCGGTGCAGAAGGTCGTTGATGTGCATGATGAGCGGGGCGATTTCGCTCGAGAGCGCTGTCGTATCGAGCGGCTGCAGATCGTCGATGGAACGCTGGCTGATTTCCAGCGACAGGCGGCTGACACTGTCGAGCCCCGATCGTATACCGCTGATGAGCATCCCGCCGAACACGACGAGCAACACCAATTGGCTCAGCAGCATGGCCCAGAACAGGTCGCGTTCCAGCCATTCTTCGAGACTGATCGTACCGGTGAAATACCAGGTGGCGATGACGTCCATCACGATCAGCACAAGCACGCCCGGCATCAGCCGGACCACTAGATGCCGCGCGAGGGACCCGCGCGGTACCAGCCGCGCAATGCGGCTACGCAGCTTCATCCGCTTCCAGCAGGTAGCCGAAGCCGCGTACTGTCTGGATCCCCGCGCCGGTACCTTCGAGCCGGCGCCGCAGCCGATAGATGTAGACCTCGACGGCATTCTCGCTGAAGTCGGCGTCCCAGGCGGAAAGCGAATTCACGATCTGGCGTTTCGTCACCACCTTGCCGGCCCGCAGCATCAACATTTCCAGCACGGAGAGCTCACGTACGGAAAGATTGAGACGTTCACCGCCGGCGCGGACTTCTCGACCGACCGTATCAAATTGCAGCGGCCCCGCTTCGATGATTGCTTGTGCCTGACCTGCGCGTCGTCGGCCCAGTGC
>JAEWFK010000158.1 GCA_023388835.1 Pseudomonadota bacterium
AGCACGCATGCACTCTGCTCCCAGTATTGAAGTGACAGACCTTTGTCAGCGCGTCGCCGACAGTTCCGGTGTCCTGGACATTTTAAGCATGGTGAGCTTCACGGTGTGGGAAGGCGAAGCCGTGGCCATCACCGGCAGCTCGGGGTCCGGCAAGAGTACTCTGCTGGGCCTGATGGCCGGGCTGGACGTCCCGACGTCCGGGAGCGTCCGGCTGCTGGGCCATGAACTATTCCAGCTGAATGAAGAAGCGCGGGCCAAACTGCGCGCCCAGCATGTGGGATTCGTCTTTCAGTCTTTTCACCTGCTACCCAACCTTACCGCCTTGGAAAACGTCATGCTGCCATTGGAGCTGCGCGGCGAACCGGCGAGGGCGCCTGCTGCGGCCATGCTGGAGCGTGTGGGACTGCAAGCCAGATTAAGCCACTATCCGCGCACTTTGTCGGGTGGTGAGCAACAGCGCGTTTCCTTGGCGCGCGCCTTTGTGCAGAAACCGGCACTGCTGTTTGCCGACGAGCCGACGGGCAGCCTGGATGAACAGAATGGCCGCATGGTGACGGAACTGATGTTCGGCTTGCACAGGGAGTTGGGAACTTCGCTGGTGCTGGTGACCCATGATCCAGGACTCGCTGCCCGCTGTAATCGGGAATTGCGGCTGGCAGGCGGCAGATTGATCAGCTCCGCGGCCGAGGTCGGACAATCGGCAGCGGAGCCCGGCGTGGTGATTGGGGCACGCTAGACGGCTCCAAAATTGCAGACGCGGTTGCGCCCGGCCTGCTTGGCACGGTAGAGCGCATCGTCGGCCTGTTTGAGCGCAGTGCCAGGCTCCATGTCTGCCTTCAATAGCGACACTCCGATGCTGATCGTCACGGAGAGGCGCCGTCCGTCTGCTTCGAACGTGGCTCCCTCCACCTGCATGCGGATGCGTTCCGCGATCTCCAGCCCCGTGGCGATTCCGGTACGCGGCAGCAGCACGGTAAACTCTTCGCCGCCCAGTCGGCCCGGCGTATCGGTGGGCCGGACGTTCTCGCGCAGTATGCGGGCCATGTCCTGGAGGACGACGTCGCCGACCGCATGTCCATAGCTGTCGTTCACTTTCTTGAAGTGGTCAATGTCCAGCATCAGCACGACGCTCGTGTTCTGCTGATCGAGCCGTGAGAATTCGGATTGAAGCTGCATGGCCTGCATAAAGCTGCGACGATTGGGCAGGCCCGTGAGGGCATCAGTCGCGGCCAGATGCGCCAGCGCGAGTTCACGCTGCTTTCGGTCGGTGATGTCCAGCACCAGCCACAGAGACCCAAGATATTCATCGTTCTCGATTTGCAGGTGTTCGACTTCCAGATGCCTTCCTTCGTCTGTTGTGACCTCGCGCAGGTGGCGAGCCTCATCGCCGGCCAGGGGCCGAGCAGGGCGTATCCAGCTCGATATACGAGGACCGAGAAGGGCGCGAAGCTCTTTGTCATGAAGGCCCTGCAGCTGTGCGGTGGTGTGCGGTAGCCCGAGCAGGACGGGCCAAAGGCCGTTGACGAAAGCCACTTTGTCAAAGGCGTCCTCGATCAGTACGCCGCCGGGGAAATTGTGCAAGAGAGCCGTGAGCCTGGAGGTTTCCACCGACAGCGCGGCAAGTGCTTCATGGCGGCTGGTTACGTCAATCAAGGTCCAGATGGCCCCGCTTTCCGGGTCGTCGGCGTCCTGGAGCACAGCGTGGACGTCAAACCAGCGTTCCCGTCCCTCGGCGTCTCGAAATGGGAATTCGGTCCGGACCGAGCCTCGTTCGCGCAGCGTGACGTAATACTGGGCGTAGTTGAGCCAATGCGTTTCATCGATATGCAGGTCTCTGAGTGTCCATTCGCTGGCATCTTTGTCCGGAGGTAGGAAAAGGGCATAGAACTTGGCGTTCGCCTGGATGAAACGGCGGCCGGGTGTGGTGAACAGAATGGCGGCCGAGCTTTGATTCAGAAGGACTTCGCGCAGCCTCGTCTCGGCCACGTGGGCGCTGATGTCCGAGAGGGTGCCGGCGATTCTCGAGGGCCGGCCATTTCCGTCGCGCTCTACAACGCGTCCGTGGACGACCACGTGGATGTTGCGTTGGCCTGCGCCCAGCATGCGGTATTCGCCGGTCATGTTGGGGTTTCCGTCGTCGGCGCAGCCGCGAAATGCTTGCGTGAAGTACGGGCGATCCTGAGGGTGTATCAAGGCCTCCCAGCTTGCCAGACTCTCCAGGCGGGTGGCGGGATCCAGATCCAGTATCGCCTTGAAGATCGGGTTCACGATAAGCTGCTTATCCTCGAGCCGGTAATCCCATGCGCCAAGATGCCCGCCTTCAACGGCCATTTCCAACCTCTGGCTGATCGTTCGGGCCCGGCTGGCCTGCACGCTGCCCTTGCCCCACAGCCAGGCCACCATCAGGCCGCCCAGAAGCAGCAAGCCGGAGCCGACGCCGCTTTGCCAATGACTGTCCCGAATCGCGGCGTTGGCGAGGTCCAGGGATTCTTCGGTTCCCTGACCGACAATGACGATCAGAGGGTGGTCGGTCACGCGATGCCAGCTGTATAGTCGATCAATCCCGTCCACCTCGGCGGGGAGCTGGTAGGTGCCGCTGTCCTTTTCTGAACGCGTGATGAACTCACGTGAGTCGGGTAGCACCTTTCCTAGGACTTTCTCAAGGTGGTAGGAACGGGCCAAGTAGGTGCCGGAACTGCTGATCAGCGAAGCGGCGTCGGCCTCGTTCGGAAAGATTTCTTTCAATGCGGCGGCGAGATAATCGGCAGAGACGGACAACACGATGACGCCCTCGAAGGCGCCGTCCCGCCAGATACCCCGCGTGAACTGTATCGTCCACTGTTGGGAAATCCTGCCTTTCACCGGCTTGCTGATAAAGAAGAAGGAATGGTCGGCTTTCGCGTGGACCCGGAAATGCTCCCGGTCGAAAATGGAAACCCGTGGCGCCGGATTGAAGACGCCCGCCTTGCCGGCAAGCCGTGAATATCGAATGGTGCCTTCGGCGTCCGCGATCGCGACCTGTGCCAATTCGGCGGCGGCGAGCGATGTCATGATCACGCCGGCGCCCTCGTCAAAGCGGCGTGGGTCGTTCTGCAGCCACATGAAACCCAGCTGGCGCGTAAGATGGTCGAGCATGTCGACAGTCGCGCCAAAATGCAGGGCCAGCGCGTGGCTGGTCTGGCTGGCCAGTTCGTGGCTGTCCGCGCGTGCATGTTCCCGCATTTGTACATGCGAGTCGTGCAGCAAGGCCCAGTAGACGGCCAAGCTGAACAAGAGCGCCACCACGAGGGCGGCAGGCCGTCGTGCATGGGGCCACAATGCTCTGGCGCTGCTGATGTACCGTGTACTGAAGCTCAAGGTGTCGGCCACATTCCAGCTATAGCGATCTCATCTTGGCAGGCAACCAGGTTGCCATTTCCGGAACAAAGTATAGCAGCGGGGTGCGGGCCAGCCGGGGCCGGTGCCGTTCCGGCAGCGTGGCAGGTAAACTGGCAGCTTCGACCTTACACGATATGCAGCATGTTTGATCGCATTCGCTTTCTACGTTCCGGCTTGGCCGCATTGATCGGCGCGGCCGGTTTGGCAGTATTCAGCCCCGCGGCCCAGGCGAGCGGCTTTATTGCGCGCACCCTGCATCATCCGGTGCAGGGCGGCGTCGCTGTCGTGCCGCTGGGCCGGGCTGACCAGGCGCCGTCGGTACGCTATGGCGACAGTCGGGTGATGGTTGTGAAAGACAGCGATGATCAGTGGGTCGCCGTTGTGGGCGTTGACCTCAAAACGCCGCCGGGGCGCCAAGTCTTACGCGTGGAGGCGGACGGCGCCACGCGCCGGCCGGATTTTCAGGTCGGGCACAAGGAGTACGCCAGCCAGCACATCAAGCTGAAGAATCGTGCCCACGTATCGCCGGACCCTGAACAGCTCAAGCGCTATGAGCGTGAACATGCCGAACAGATAGCAGCCTATGCCAGCTTCCTTCCGAGCGGGCCCAGCAACGTCTTGCTCGAAGCGCCCGTAAAGGGTCGCCGATCCAGCGAATTCGGCCTGCGGCGCTTCTTCAACGGCGAGGAGCGCAACGCGCATTCCGGGCTGGATTTCGCGGTTCCCAAGGGAACGCCCATCCAGGTGCCGGCGAACGGCGTGGTGACGATCGTCGGGGACTACTTTTTCAATGGCCGGACGGTGTTCGTCGACCATGGGCAGGGTTTCATCACCATGTACTGCCACCTGGACGCCGTATCGGTGAAAAAAGGGCAGGAGGTGAAGCGGGGCGATGTGTTGGGACGGGTGGGGGCCACGGGGCGTGCGACCGGGCCGCATCTGCACTGGAACGTGAGCCTCAATGGGAACCGTGTGGATCCGGCGATATTTTTATCGGAGTAAGCACTG
>JAEWFK010000068.1 GCA_023388835.1 Pseudomonadota bacterium
GTGGCGATGATGAGCGCCATCTGTCCGAATAGCGGCACCAGATAACTGAAGGTGATGAGCACGCCCAGCGTCATGCTCCAGAAGAACATGGCAAGGGGCTGGCGGCGGCAGATTCTGTAGCCTTCGAGGATCCAGAACCAGCCTGCGTTGACGGGGAGTATCGCTGCTTGCATGGCTTTCGTGGTCAGGGCAGCTGGGGCGCCGCAGTTTGGCGTCGCAAACGCAGGATGCGCTCGAAGTGGCGCGGGTCATGCGGCTTCAGCGTCTGGGCGGGGCGCGGAAGGAAGAAATCAAAGAGACGCGAGATCCAGAAGCGCAGGGCGCCTGCCTGCAGCAACGTCGGCCATGCTTCGCGCTCTTCGGCAGTGAAGGGCCGTACGGCGGCGTAAGCGCCCAGCATGGCTTGTACGCGGTCATCGATCAAAGCCCCGGTCTCGCGCTCGATGCACCAATCATTTACGGCTACTGCGACATCAAAGAGCCAGGTGTCGCAACCGGCGAAATAGAAGTCGATGAAGCCGCCCATGCGTGGGGCTTCGTAGGTGCCGTCGAAAAGGACATTATCGCGGAACAGGTCGCAGTGCGCCGGGCCCGAAGGCAAGCCAGCATAAGCCGCGGAGGCGGCGAATGTCGTTTGTTCAGCGAGTGTGCTGCGCAGGAGTTCGGCCTGTCCTTCGTTAAGAAAGGGCATGATCTGCGGCGCGGTTTGCTGCCACCAGGGCAAGCCGCGCAGATTCGGCTGAGAGATGGGGAAGTCGGCAGCGGCCAGGTGCATTCGCGCCAGAGTCTCGCCGGCCTGAGCGCAATGCCGCGGGCCGGGGTCGGGCTCGAAGCCGCCCGACAAGCGCGTGACGATCGCGCAAGGCTTGCCGTGCAGGCGTGTGAGCCGTTCGCCGCCATGCATGGGCTGAGGGTGAGGCACAGGCACCCCGCGCTCGGCCAGGTGAGTCATCAGGTCGATATAGAAAGGCAACTGCTCGGCCGTGAGCACCTCGAAGATCGTCAGCACGAACTCACCGTGCGTGGTATTCAGAAAATAGTTGGTATTTTCGATACCTGCCGTGATGCCTCGCAGGGAAACAAGTTCCCCCAGCGAGTAGTGCTGCAGCAGTTCGCGGGCATCGTCATCGCTGACGGGAGTGAATACGGCCATGGATGCTAGGTTTTCCTTTTTTCTGCGGGGGCTGTGGCCGCTCGCCGGAACGGCGTGCGGGAATCGTCGATTCTCATTGGAGCGCGCAATGGCCGCTGAATTTTAGTCCAGCTTGCGGGGCCATGCGAAAATACGGGGTTTGCACCGTTTTCGCTCGCAGCCGAACGCCACATGAATCCGCCAAATCCTGACGCCATCAACGAGCGGGCCCGCTCGACCCCGGCCGAATCCTTGCCCGCGCCTCTGGCCGGCGCCACGTCCGACCTCTCAGGCTGGCAGCTGTGCGTGGCACCCATGATAGACGTGACGGACCGGCATTGCCGTTACTTCCACCGTCTGCTTGCTCCCAGAGCTCGGCTCTATACCGAGATGATCACCACGGGCGCACTTTTGCATGGAAACGTGCCGCGGCATCTGGATTTCGATCGCGCCGAGCATCCGGTTGCGCTTCAGTTGGGCGGCAGCGAACCGGGCGAGCTGGCAAGCGCAGCCCGCCTGGGAGAGCAATGGGGTTACGACGAAATCAACCTCAATTGCGGTTGCCCTTCAGAGCGCGTGCAAAAGGGCGCTTTCGGCGCCTGCCTGATGGCGGAGCCTGCATTGGTCGCGGACTGCGTCAAGGCCATGCAGGACGCTGTGAGTGTGCCAGTGACCGTCAAACACCGTCTGGGTCTGGACTACGATGAATCCTACGGTTTCGTGCGTGATTTCGTCGGCCGCATCCATGATACGGGATGTCGGGTCTTTATCGTGCATGCCCGCAATGCCGTGCTGAAGGGGCTGAGCCCCAAGGACAATCGTGAGATTCCACCGCTGCGCTACGACACGGCCGCCCGCTTGGTTCAAGATTTCCCGGACAGCGTGTTTGTACTGAACGGGGGCCTGGCCGAGCCCGCGCAGTGTGAGGATATGCTCTCCAGCTTTCAGGGCGTGATGCTGGGCAGGGCAGCCTGGCACAATCCGGGGATACTGGCCGAGGTCTCCAAGATGCTGGGCCACGTCGAGACGCTGCCGGATGATTGCCAGGTGCTGGAAGCCATGAAGCACTACGCCGCCCAGCAGACCCGAGCGGGCGTACCTTTGCGCATGGTGTTGAAATCGATGTTGGGATGGCAGGCTGGCCGACAGGGCGCCCGCCAATGGCGCCGGATGCTGTCAGACTCGACCTTGCTCGCGGATCAAGACTCCGGCTTGCTGCTGAGGGCCTGGGAGGCACTGGCGCCTAGGGCGGCTTCGGGCGCTACGGCGGCCGGCGGCTGACCAGTCGGCGGGCTAGCCCGACCTAAAGGTATCAGGCTGCCTGCCGGCCGCCGCTGATCCTGACGGTGCGTCTGCGCTTATTCTGGCAATGCGCCTGCTTTACACGGCTGCGGCGCTATCGCCCGGCCAGTCGCGGATATACGCCTTGAGCATGGTATTTTCGAAGGCCTGGGCCGCCACAATGGCCGCCGCCATGTCATAGAAGGAAATGACGCCCATCAAGGTGGGGCCGTCCATGACGGGGATGTAGCGCGCGTGCTTTTCAAGCATGAGCCGCTGGACCTCTTCGAACCCTGTGTTCGGTGACACGCTGACCGGTGCGTCGTCCATGATGCTGCGCACGGTGTAGTGGCCGACGTCGCCCTGGCTCTGGTGCACGTAGCGGATGATTTCGCGGAAAGTGAGCATGCCCACCAGCTCGCCGTGCTCCATGATGACGAGGGAGCCGATGTCCTGCTCGGACATGCAGTCGATGGCCTGCTGGATGGAGGTATCGGGGGTGGCGGTGTAGAGCGTATTGCCCTTCACCCGCAGGATTTCGCTGACTTTCAACATATTCGTTCTCCCGGTGTCTCCGTGGGGGTTGCTGCTTGGGATATTGTGCCCCAAGCCGTTGTATTGTGATAGTGGCCGGGATTCCGGAACAGCGTATCCAGGTCTACGGACTCGCCCAATAGTGAACGCGAGACGGCGCCGATAAGCCGGGGTTCGCTGCGCAGGCCCGGCTGGGAGGTATCGATGAGCCAGGCGTCTATCATGGGTTGCAGGGCAACGCGAGCCGGATCACAAGCGAGCACCCAGATCTCGGTATCCTCTTCTTGCGTGTTTACGACGTAGCCCAGGCGTTTGAGCACGTGCAGGACGTTGTCTAGTTCGTCCTGGTGCAAGTGCAACTCTTCACAGAGATGTCCCACTTGCCGGCCCGGCGTGTGCGTACGCCAGGCATTCCACAGCATATGGAGCACACGCACTCCGTCGACGAACGATGCCCCGATGTAATGTTGTTGTGCCCAACGTCTTTGACGCAAGGCAGGCAGCAAGGCGGTCATCGTCGCGCCCAGCAGGATCACCAGCCAGGACAGATAGACCCAGAGAAGAAAAATAGGGATCGTCGCGAATGCGCCGTAGATGATGGTGTACGAGGGGAACTTGCTGAGGTAATACGCGATACCCACGCGCAGGGCCTCGAGAATCAACGCGGTGACGAAGCCTCCGGCGAGGGCGTCCTTCCAGCGCACGCTGCGGTTGGGCACCGTGAAGAACAGGGCAGTGAAACCGCTGCCGGTCAGCAGCAGGGGCAGGAGCGAGAGCGCTACATTGGCCAGGGCGGGCATCTCGCCGATCAGGCCCATGGATTCCCTCGCCAGCACGGTCAGGGCCCATAAGCTGGCACCCACCAGTATGGGTCCCAGCGACAGCACCGCCCAGTAGACCAGCATGCGCTGGCGCAGCGGCCGGCGCGTTTCCACCTGCCAGATGTCATTGAAGGCCTCGTCGATGGTCCGGAACAGCATGACCGAGGTCACGATGAGCACCAGACTGCCGATGGCCGTGAGACCAGATGCCTTGGCGGCAAACTGGTTCAGATAAGACATGACGTTTTCCGCCACGACAGTCGGCATCACGCTGCCGGCCATGAAGTTTTCCAAGGCGACGCGGAACTCGGAAAACAGAGGGAAGGCGGTGAAGAGCGACAACACCACGGCCAGCAGCGGGACCAGGCTCAGTACGGTGGTGTATGTCAGACTGGCCGCCACCTGAGCCAGTTTTTTTTCTTCGGCGCGCACCAGGGCGTACTTGAACACCTTCCAGGCGGTCGCAGCGGTAAGCCGCCAGTTGCGCCGGCGGCGGCCAAGGGCCGCCCGCCCGGAACCCGGTGCGGGGGAAACCTGTTTCGAGGGAGTCTCTTTAAGCCCTTGCATGGCCTGCCAGCTTCCATTCTTTCGGGCCATAATAGCAGGATGACGACCCTGAATCCCGTTTTGCGCCGTACCGCCTCTGCCTGCCTCATCGGCCTCATTCTCCTGGGCCTGGCCTGGGAACTTTGGCTCGCGCCCTTGCGCCCGGGGGGCTCGTGGCTCGTCCTTAAGGTGATACCGCTACTCTTTCCATTGCGCGGTGTGCTGAAGGGCAATCTCTACACCATGCAGTGGGCTTCCATGTTCATTCTGCTTTATTTCATGGAAGGTATCGTGCGCGCGTGGTCCGATCCCAACCCGACATCGGCCTGGCTGGGCGGCCTGGAAATTGCCCTGTCCTTGGTGTTCTACCTGTGCGCGATTTTTTATGTCAGCCCGGCCAAGCGCGCCGCGCGTGCACGAGCGCGCAAGACCTGAGACCACCCGCCATGAACACCCCATACACTGCAAGCGGCGCATCGTCGCAGCCGCCCGGCCTTGCACCCTCGAAGCAAGCGCCCTTGCGCCCGGAGCATCCTGTCAAGGTCGTGACCCATGTCCACGACCTGCCGGTCGCCAATTCATTTGCCGAGCTTCCGGCCGATTTCCACACCTTTCTTCCGCCTCAGCCCTTGACGGCTCCGCGGCTTCTGCATGCAAATGCCGAGGTGGCCGCCTTGCTCGGTCTAGATGGCGCTGCATTGCGCAGTCCGGAATTCCTTCAGATCGTCTCCGGCCTGCAGCCCTTGCCGGGCGGCCGGACGCTGGCGGCCGTCTATAGCGGCCACCAGTTCGGCGTCTGGGCCGGGCAGCTCGGCGATGGCCGAGCCCATCTGTTGGGTGAAATCCGTACCGCACAAGGCAGCCTCGAACTTCAACTCAAGGGATCCGGCCGTACGCCTTATTCCCGCATGGGAGATGGCCGCGCCGTGCTGCGGTCTTCGGTACGCGAATACCTGGCCGCTGAAGCCATGGCCGGGCTTGGCATTCCCACCACACGCTCGCTCGCCCTGGTCGTGTCCGACGACCCGGTCTACCGTGAAACGGTTGAGACCGCGGCCATCGTGACCCGCGTTTCTCCCAGTTTCGTGCGCTTTGGCAGTTTCGAGCACTGGGCAGGCCAGCCGGACAAGCTGCGTACACTGACCGACTATGTAATCGACCGACACTTCCCTGAACTGCGCCATACTGCGGCCGGAGAGCCCGAGACCTGGGAAAATGCCGTCTTGCGCATGCTACGTGAAGTCACCCGCCGCACCGCCTCGATGGTGGCCGATTGGCAGACCGCGGGATTCTGCCACGGGGTCATGAACACGGACAACATGTCGATACTGGGGCTGACCATGGACTACGGCCCTTATGGCTTCATGGACAATTTCCAGGCCAATCATATCTGCAACCACAGCGATACGCATGGCCGATATGCCTGGAATGTGCAGCCGGCCGTGGCGCACTGGAACCTCTTCCGGCTGGGTGGCGTATTCCTGAGCACGGGCCTGAGCGAAGAAGCCTTGCGCGATGCGCTTTCAGGCTACCAGCAGGACTTTCTCTCGGCCTATCACGGCAACCTCGCCCGCAAGCTGGGCTTGCAGGAATGGAAGGAGGGCGACGAGGATCTCATCGATGCCTGGTGGCGGCTGCTGCATGATCATCGCGCTGACTTCACGCTGGCTTTCCGAACGCTGGCTTCGGTCGATAGGGATCCTGGGCCGTTCCTGGCACTGTTCGGCGACCCCGAGCCGGCCCGCGCATGGCTGGAGAGGTATCGCGAGCGCGTGCTGGCGCAACGGTGGCCCGGCGCCGAACGCGAAGCCGCCATGCTGCGTGCGAACCCGCTGTATGTGCTGCGCAACCATCTCGCTCAGATCGCCATCGACGCGGCGGCGAAGGGCGATCCGGGCGAAATCGACACGCTGCTTGAATTGCTGCACGACCCGTATACGGAGCGGCCCGGCTTTGAGCGTTACGCTGAGCAGGCTCCCGCCTGGGCCGAGAGGCTGGAAGTCAGTTGCTCTTCATAGAGCCGGACCGCTCCCGGCGGATACAATGCCGCTCTAAGCAGGCATTCCCATTCGAACCAAGAAGATCGCAACATGTCCGGCAACACTCTAGGCAAACTGTTCTGTGTCACGAATTTCGGCGAATCCCACGGCCCGGCTATCGGTGCGGTGGTGGATGGCTGTCCACCGGGGCTAGCGCTGGACGCAGCGGATATTCAGATTGAGCTGGACAGGCGCCGGCCGGGCACTTCCCGCCACGTCACGCAGCGCCAGGAAGCCGATCAGGTGGAAATTCTTTCTGGGGTGCACGAAGGGTGCACGACAGGCACTCCGATCGCGCTTCTGATTCGCAACACCGATCAGCGCAGCAAGGACTATGGAAATATAGTCGAGACCTTCCGTCCCGGCCACGCCGATTTCTCCTATTGGAAGAAATATGGCCGGCGCGACCCGCGCGGGGGCGGCCGTTCCTCTGCCCGTCTGACCGCTCCCACCGTGGCCGCCGGCGCCATTGCCAAAAAATGGCTGGCAGCCGAACACGGCCTGCGCATCCGGGGTTATATGAGCCAGTTGGGGCCGATTCCCATTCCGTTTCATGCTTGGGAAGACGTCGCGGAGAATCCCTTCTTTGCGCCCAACAACGCCATCGTGCCCGAACTGGAAACGTATATGGACGTGCTGCGCCGCGATGGCGATTCCATCGGCGCCCGCATTGAGGTCGTGGCGGAGAACATGCCGGCGGGTTGGGGCGAACCGATCTACGACCGTCTCGATGCCGACATCGCGCATGCCATGATGGGCCTGAATGCCGTCAAGGGCGTATCGATTGGCGCGGGTTTCGACAGCATCGCACAGCGGGGTTCCGAGCACGGCGACGAACTCACGCCGGACGGCTTCTTGAGCAACCATGCAGGTGGCGTGCTGGGCGGAATTTCTTCTGGGCAGCCGGTCATCGTATCGCTGGCCATCAAGCCGACTTCCAGCATCCGGGTTGAACGGCGCTCCGTTACGGTGGCGGGCGACCCCACCACCGTACAGACTTTCGGCAGGCACGATCCTTGCGTGGGCATCCGCGCCACGCCCATTGCAGAAGCGTTGCTGGCCACGGTGCTGATGGACCATGCCCTGCGTCACCGCGCCCAGTGCAGCCTGTAGCGAATTCCAATCAAGGAAGGGAAGATACATGAAGCAAACTCTCGGAACGGGACAACGGATACTGTTGTGGAGCGGAGCTCTCCTGTTGGCGGCGCTGACCGGCTGCGCCTCCGTCCAGACCACCGAAAGCGGCACCATCGGTGTGGACCGCAGGCAATATATGGCCGCGTCGGTTCCGGCGGAGACTTTGCAGCAGGAAGCCAACAAGCAGTATGTCCAGATGATGAGCGAAGCCAAAGCGGCCGGCGCGCTCGACGCCAATGCGGCGCAGGTCCAGCGGGTGAGGGCCATCACATCCCGGCTGATTGCTCAAGTCGGTGCCTTTCGGCCCGACGCCGCGAGCTGGCCTTGGGAAGTGCACGTGCTCGCCGTCGACGAGGTCAATGCCTGGTGCATGCCCGGCGGCAAAATGGCGGTCTATAGCGGCCTGATCAACAAGATCCAGCCCACCGACGACGAACTCGCTGCGGTGCTGGGGCACGAAATGGCGCACGCCTTGCGAGAGCACTCTCGAGAACAGATCTCGCAGCAAATGGCGACACAGGTGGGGCTGTCAGTGCTGTCCGCCGTGACCGGTGTGTCCGCTGCCGGTGATCTGGGCGCGGCATTGTCGAATGTCATGTTCACGCTGCCCAAGAGCCGCACACACGAATCGGAAGCCGACCTGATCGGAGTCGAACTGGCTGCACGCGCCGGTTACGACCCCCGGGCCGCCGTTACGTTGTGGCAGAAGATGGGTGCGCTGGGCGGGAGCAACGCGCCGCCTGAGTTCCTTTCCACTCATCCCTCGGCCGCAACGCGCAGCTCCGAACTGCAGCGCAATGCCGAGAAGGTCCTGCCGCTCTACGAAGCAGCCCGGCGTTGACCCCGACCTGACTGGTATCCAGTTACTACTGATACCAGGATACGGGATTATCTTGTCTACGGAATTGGCACTGGCATAATGGAATCGAGCCCCGCAACACGGGGCACTCCATTCGCGCGCGGCGGCGCATTCCAGCGCCGCCTGTGCCTTTTCCAGGAACAAGATCGACATGCCACAGACCCTGTATGACAAGCTCTGGTCCGCCCATGTGGTGCACCAGGAATCCGACGGCACCTGCCTGCTTTATATAGATCGGCATCTGGTGCACGAAGTCACAAGCCCCCAAGCCTTCGAAGGTCTGGCGATGGCGGACCGCAAGCCGTGGCGTATCAGCGCGAACCTGGCTGTCGCCGATCATAACGTCCCGACCGAGAACCGGGCTTCAGGAATTAGCGACCCCGTGTCCAAGCTGCAGGTGGACACGCTCGACGAGAACTGCGAAAAATACGGCATCACTGAATTCGACATGAACGATGTGCGCCAGGGCATCGTCCACGTGATCGGGCCGGAGCAAGGCGCCACCTTGCCCGGTATGACCGTCGTCTGTGGCGATTCGCATACCAGCACTCATGGCGCCGTCGCAGCGCTGGCCTTCGGTATCGGTACGTCTGAAGTCGAACACGTGCTGGCCACACAGACGCTGCTCATGAAGAAGAACAAGAGCATGCTGATCAGGGTCGAAGGCGAACTTCCGCCGGGCTGTACCGCCAAGGACCTGGTGCTGCACATCATCGGTCGCATCGGCACCGCGGGCGGCACGGGCCACGCCATCGAATTCGGCGGCAGCACCATTCGCGCACTGTCGGTCGAAGGTCGCATGACAGTTTGCAACATGGCGATCGAAGCGGGTGCGCGCTCCGGCATGGTTGCGGTCGATGACAAGACGATCGAATATTTCCGTGGCCGGCCCTACGCTCCCACCGGTGCCGCCTGGGATCAGGCCGTCGAGTATTGGAAGACGCTGCATTCCGACGAAGGCGCACAGTTCGACAAGGTGGTGGAGATTGCCGCCGCCGACGTCGCGCCGCAGGTGACCTGGGGCACTTCGCCCGAAATGGTGCTGTCGATCAACGATCGCGTGCCCAATCCGGCGAACGTGAGCGACGAAGTGCGGCGCAGTGGCATGCTGCGGGCCTTGGAGTACATGGGTCTCGAAGCGGACATGCCGATCAGCGACATCCGCATTGACCGCGTATTCATCGGCTCCTGTACGAATTCCCGCATCGAGGATCTGCGTTCTGCCGCTGAAGTCGTACGCGGACGCCGGGTCGCCGATTCCGTCAAGCAGGCCATGGTGGTGGCCGGGTCGGGCCTGGTCAAGCTTCAGGCCGAACAAGAAGGACTGGACAAGATTTTCCTGGATGCCGGCTTTGAATGGCGCGAGCCCGGCTGCTCCATGTGCCTGGCCATGAACGCCGACCGGCTCGAGCCGGGCGAGCGCTGCGCATCGACGTCGAACCGCAACTTTGAAGGACGCCAAGGGCAGGGCGGGCGCACGCACCTCGTGAGCCCCGCGATGGCCGCCGCGGCCGCCGTCGCCGGCCACTTCATCGACGTTCGCCAACTCGGATAGGAATTTCCATGCAAGCATTCACCACACACAAGGGTCTGGCCGCTCCTTTGGATCGTTCCAACGTCGATACCGACCTCATCATTCCGAAGCAGTTCCTGAAGTCGATCAAGCGCACCGGTTTCGGCCCCAATCTGTTCGACGAACTGCGTTACCTGGATCACGGCGAACCGGGCATGGACAATAGCAAGCGCCCGCTGAATCCCGACTTCGTCCTGAACCAGCCGCGCTACCAGGGAGCGTCCATTCTGTTGGCGCGCGAGAATTTCGGCTGCGGCTCCAGCCGCGAGCATGCGCCATGGGCCCTGACTCAGTTCGGCTTCCGCGCCATCATTGCGCCTTCGTATGCCGACATCTTCTTCAACAATAGCTTCAAGAACGGGCTGCTGCCGATCGTATTGCCTGAAGCCGAGGTGGCGCGTCTGTTCGAGGAAGTGGACGCCACGGCGGGCTACGAACTGCAAATCGATCTTGAACGCCAGCTTGTCATCAAGCCAGATGGCACTGAACTCTCCTTCGATATCGAGCCATTTCGCAAGCACTGTCTACTGAACGGCCTGGACGACATCGGGCTGACACTCGAAAAATCCGACAAGATCCGAGAGTTCGAGTCCGTCCGATTGAATCGTTTCCCATGGCTGGTTTCCGAACCCCAGGTTTGAACCCGCAGTGCACCGCTTTCAGGAATCTAGATGAGCAAGAAAATCGCAATACTGCCCGGTGACGGAATCGGGCCCGAAATCACCGATCAGGCTGCCCGCGTCTTGGGCGCGTTAGGCCTCGATCTCAAGATGAGTACGGCGCCAGTGGGTGGCGCCGCCTACGATTTGCACGGGCATCCGCTGCCTCCCGAGACACTCAAGCTCGCCCAGGAGTCCGACGCCATTCTCTTTGGCGCGGTGGGTGACTGGAAGTACGACAAACTGGCGCGAGAGTTGCGGCCGGAGCAAGCCATTCTGGGCCTGCGCAAGGCACTGAGCCTGTTCGCCAATTTCCGCCCCGCCATTCTGTACCCTCAGTTGGCGAACGCTTCGTCGCTGAAACCTGAAATTGTCGCCGGGCTGGACATCCTGATCGTGCGTGAACTCACCGGCGACATCTATTTCGGTCAGCCTCGAGGGGTACGCGAAGTCACGGAAGGTCCTTTCAAGGGCGAACGCCAAGGTTTCGACACCATGCACTATGCCGAGTCCGAGATCCGCCGAATCGCGCATGTCGCTTTCCAGGCCGCGGGCAAGCGTCAGGGCAGGTTGTGCAGCGTCGACAAGGCCAATGTCCTGGAAACCTCGCAGTTCTGGCGCGACATCATCATCGACGTTGCCCTTGAATATCCAGAAATCGAACTCTCGCACATGTATGTCGACAACGCCGCCATGCAACTGGTGCGCGCGCCCAAGGCTTTCGATGTGATCGTCACGGGCAACTTGTTCGGCGACATTCTGTCCGACGAAGCCGCCATGCTGACCGGCTCGATCGGCATGCTGCCTTCGGCTTCGCTCAATGCGTCGAATCAGGGTCTTTATGAGCCCAGCCATGGCTCAGCCCCCGACATCGCCGGCAAGGGCGTGGCCAATCCCCTGGCCACGATTCTTTCCGCCGCCATGCTGCTACGCTACTCCTTGAACCTGCCCGATCAGGCGTTGCGCGTCGAAGCCGCCGTTCAGAAGGTGCTCGAGCAGGGCCTGCGCACGGCAGACATCCACGAAGAGGGCACCCAGCGCGTCGGTACGAGCGAGATGGGCGACGCTGTCTTGAAGGCCTTGTCATAAAATAAGGGGTTCATCATCATTTTTTTCATTTTTCAGGCGACAGCAACATGAACCAAGTAGTAGGTTTGGTCGGCTGGCGTGGCATGGTCGGTTCCGTCCTCATGCAGCGCATGCTCGACGAGAAAGATTTTTCGCTGTTCCAGCCGGTGTTCTTTTCCACGAGCAACGCCGGCGGGGCGGCGCCGAAATGGGCTGAAGGCGCCGGTCCGCTTCAGAACGCGTACGACATCGAGGCACTCAAGAAGCTGCCCATCATCGTGACCGCGCAAGGGGGCGATTACACGTCTGAAGTCCATCCCAAGCTCCGGGCGGCGGGCTGGGACGGCATCTGGATCGATGCGGCCAGCACCCTGCGCATGGCCGACGATTCGGTCATTGTGCTGGATCCGGTCAACCGCGATGTGGTCGATACCGCGCTCTCCCGCGGGGTCAAGAATTTCGTGGGCGGGAACTGCACGGTCAGTTGCATGTTGATGGGTCTGGCCGGTCTGTTCCGCCATGACCTGATCGAGTGGATGACCAGCATGACATACCAGGCGGCATCAGGCGGCGGCGCACAACACATGCGCGAGCTGCTGACGCAGTTCGGTTTGCTGAATGCATCGGTCAAAGGGCTGCTGGACGATCCCGCATCGGCCATTCTCGAGATTGATCGTGGCATTCTTACAACACAAAAGGACGCAGCGCTGCCGACCGACCATTTCGGCGTTCCGCTAGGGGGCAACCTCATTCCCTGGATCGACAAGGACCTCGGAAACGGCGTTTCCCGCGAAGAATGGAAGGCGGAAGCCGAGACCAACAAGATACTGGGCCGTGGCGCCGCCTTTGGCAGCAAGCCGATTCCGGTCGACGGCCTGTGTGTGCGCATCGGCGCCATGCGCTGCCACAGCCAGGCGCTCACCATCAAGCTGAAGCGCGATGTTCCGCTGGATGAGATCACCGACATCATTCGCGAAGGGTCCGAATGGGCAAAAGTCGTGCCCAATGAGCGGGAAGCGACCATGCGGGATTTGACGCCAGTGGCCGTCACCGGTACGCTCGACATACCCGTGGGGCGCTTGCGCAAGCTATCCATGGGTCCGGAATATCTCAGCGCGTTCACGGTCGGCGATCAGCTTCTTTGGGGCGCTGCAGAACCGTTGCGCCGCATGTTGCGTATAGCCCTTGGTGAGCTCTGAAAAATGTTGATGTCGCGTCGCGGTTCCGGTCTGTCCGTTACGGCCTTTAAAGCCGAATATTTGATCGGGGCCGTGATCGCGGCGTCAATAGGGTTTTCGACCGCCCAGGCGGCGAGCTTCGGGCATTCACGCATCGTGTCTGCACCGGGCCGGCCTCTGCATATCGAGATCCCAGTCTCCCAGCTTACTCAGCAGGAACTCGACAGCCTGCGGGCGACGCCTGCGCCGGCCGCAGCGTGGCAGCAAGCCGGCATGACCCCGCCCGTGGCGCTTGAATCAATGCAGCTGGTGCTGCTCGACGGTTACCGGCCGGACACCAAGGTCATCCAGCTACGTTCCGAGCAGCCTACTGATCAACCCATTGTCGACGTGCTGCTCGATATCCGCAGCGCATCCGGGAAGCAACGCTACCAGGTCAGCCTGCTGGCGCACGCCGACCTCAACGCCATTCAACGTGCCGGTGGCGAAAACCTTCGCAATCCGCGGGCCATAGACGGCCGCGCGGTTTCGCGGTCGCCGGGCGGCCACGCCAGGGCAGGCGCCCGTATTTCCGTTCGCAATGGCGACAATATGTTCGCCATTGCGCAGCGCAACGCAGTGCAGGGCGTCACCGTCTATCAGATGATGATCGCGTTGCAGCGGGCGAACCGCCAGGCATTCATAGAAGACAACGTCAACCTGGTCAAGGCGGGCGCGACGCTCGCCATGCCGGATATCGACGCCCTCACGGCGCTGTCTGACCGTGAAGCGCGCCGCATCTTCCAACAGCACGCGCAGGCGTTCGCCAGGTACCGCCAACGCAGCGGCGCGACGAACATCACGACCGTGTCCGCCGCGGCAGCCGCGTCAGCCCAAGGCAATGTCTCGCCCGATACTCCTGTCGACTCGGGTCTTGCGGCTGCGCCTGAGACGAGCGGTGATCGTTTGCGGCTCTCTGGCGGTCCGGGCGCCGGGGGCACTACGTCTGGAAATGGGGCTGCCGGCCTTGGCGGCTCCAATATGGGCGTGGCGCCCACCGCAGCGGGCCACGGACGAAACTCGGGGAGCTTGCTGGCCGCGTCAGGAGTCATTGCTTCCGATGCGGTGACTGACCGGGCGCCGGACGCTTTATCCGGCGACATGAGCGGCCTTCGTTCCGGCGTGCTGGCCTCGGAAACGGTTGCCATGGCGGATGCAAGCTCGGCGACCCGGGATCCCGACGACGATGCTGCGTTACGAAAAGGTACCGAGGAATCGCAGAAGCGGGTCCTGGAGCTCGAAGATAATGTGCGGCATTTGAATGAAGCGCTGCAGAAGCAAGGACATGTCGCCGCCGAGGCCGCCCTTGAAGGCGCACGCAGCGTCAGCGAAGCCATCAAGGAAGCCATCGGCCTCTATGAAACAGACGGCGAGCCACGGGCTTCCGGCGATTCGACGGCGTCTTCGGCCACCGACACAGCGTCCAGCCGAACGGGCACCGGCCCGGAGGCCGAACCATCAAACGAGGCCGGCGCTTCCCTGCCCAACGGCGCTGAATCCAACAGCGCTACATCCAACAGCGCTACATCCAGCGGCACTGCATCCAACAGCGCTGCATCCAACAGCGCTGCATCCAACAGCGTTGCATCCAACAATGGCGCGGCGCCGGCGGCCGGCATGGGGGCCGCCACAGAATCGCCCCGGGGGCCCGGTTCAGCGCCGTCGTCAGCACAGACCGGCATAAGCGCTTCCATCCCAGGCGGCGCTTCGACGGCGCTTAGCACCGCGCCTGGAGTCAATTCCTCAACAGCATCAGGCAAGGCGGAAAGAGAAGTGTCGTGGTTTCAGAATAATCTGCTTGCCGCCGTGGGCGGCGGGCTGTTGCTCCTTGTATTGATCGTTGTATGGCTGTTGCGCCGGGCCAGTGCCGCGAAGCGCGATGCCTTCGAAAGCGACAGCCCCATCACTGACACCATGGTCCGCGAAAAACTGCGCGACATCGATCTTGATCTCGACCAGCCCTCCGATCCAGCCAGCCACCGAGTCTCCTGACACATGGCCCGCATCGCGCTGGGCATAGCGTACGACGGTTCCCCCTGGCGTGGGTGGCAGACCCAGCCCGGCGGCCTCACCATCCAGGACACGCTCGAAGCGGCACTTGCTTCTTTCCTCGATCGGCCCGCCGCCACGGTATGCGCCGGGCGCACTGACACGGGGGTCCATGCATTGGAACAAGTCGTGCATGTCGATACCCCCGTGGAACGGCGAATGGAGTCGTGGGTCAGGGGCCTGAATGCCATGTTGCCGCCTTCGATACGAGTGCAGTGGGCTCGCCTCGTTCCCGAGGATTTTCACGCGCGGTTCTCCGCGAGCGCCCGCAGCTATCTTTATCTACTGCGATCAAACCGAGTGGCCAGCCCGATCCTGCATGGAAAGATCGGGTGGACCCACCGCCCCCTCGATCTGCTCTCGATGAAGTCGGCCGCTGCCCGACTTATCGGGCGGCATGACTTCAGCGCCTTTCGCTCATCGGAATGTCAGGCGGCCAGCCCCGTCCGCCATATGGAAGATCTTCATATAGACCAGCAGGGCGATTTCTTCATTTTCAGATTCCAGGCGAACGCCTTCCTGCACCACATGGTGCGCAATCTGATGGGTGCGTTGGTGACGATCGGGCAGGGCGCCCGTTCGCCTGAGTGGGTGACCGAACTGCTTGCCCAGCGGGATCGCCGTCTCGCGCCCGCGACCTTCCCGGCGGCGGGCCTCTACCTTGTGCGGGCGGACTACCCTGCCCATTTCGAGCTGCCTTCCCGGACAGTGAAAGAGGCTATAGAGAGCCATCTCGGCCTCAAGTTGTAAGTTCGACGCGGACATTCCCGGGTCTTTCGACACCCCCGCGGTTCCCCCACTTCTCTTTACCATCGGTTACGCTAAAATCCGATAGTTTTGCACCAGCTTAAGAGTCCCTGATGAAATTCCTTCTGGCGGTATCGAGGCTGATCGATGCGTTGAACGAGCGCGTGGGTCAAACGGTATTGTGGCTCACGCTCATCGTCGTTTTCGTGAGCGCGGGAAACGCCGTGGTTCGCAAGGTGTTCCATGTCAGTTCGAACGCATGGCTGGAGCTGCAATGGTATTTGTTCGGAGCGATCTTCCTGCTTGCCGCCGGCTATACGTACTTGCGCAACGAGCATGTGCGGGTCGATGTGCTCGCAAGCCGGCTGCCTCCGCGCACGCAAGTCTATATAGAGATGTTCGGCATCGTGTTCTTCATCTTCCCCGCGGCAGCGCTGATTTTTTGGCTCTCACTCCCGTACTTCTACGAGTCCTTTCGATTGCAGGAACTGTCTTCCAACACAGGGGGCCTGATCCGCTGGCCGGCCAAGCTGCTGATCCCCGTTGGATTCGGCCTGCTGATATTGAGCGGAGTATCGCGCCTGATCAAGTGCCTGGCTTTCCTGACGGGGCAAGGGCGCAACCCTATGCTCGCTGAACACGCACGCAGCGCCGAAGAAGAATTGGCCGAAGAAATACTGAAACAGAACGAAGTCCGCCTGAACGGCGGCACGAAGGGGCGCTGAGCATGGAGTTTTTTGTAGATAACCTTGCGCCCATCATGTTTTTCAACCTGGTGGTATTTCTGCTGCTGGGTTTTCCCGTTGCATTCACGCTCGCCGCCGTCGGCATCCTCTACGGCCTGATCGCCATCGAGTTCGGACTGATGCAGCCGGCGCTGTTCCAGGCACTGCCCAATCGCGTTTTCGGAATCATCGCGAACGATACCTTGCTGGCTGTGCCGTTTTTCACGCTGATGGGGCTCATACTCGAGCGATCGGGCATGGCCGAAGACCTGCTCGAAACCGTCGGCCATCTGTTCGGGCCGATACGCGGCGGTCTGGCCATCGCAGTTGTCGTGGTCGGAGCCATGCTGGCCGCCACGACAGGGGTCGTGTCCGCCTCGGTGATTTCCATGGGTCTGATCTCGTTGCCCATCATGTTGCGATATGGGTATGACCGGCGCCTTGCGACCGGGGTCATCGCTGCTTCCGGCACGCTCTCGCAGATCATTCCCCCTTCGCTGGTGCTCATTATTCTTGCCGACCAGTTGGGTCGCTCGATCGGCGACATGTACCGCGGCGCCATGGTGCCCGGGCTGCTGCTCGCTTTGTCGTATATCCTCTATGTCGGCATCATGTGTGTACTTCGGCCGAGCAGCGCGCCGGCCCTGCCCAAAGAGGCGCGTATCTATGACCGCCCGGACGGCACACGCGGGCTGAAGTCGTTGCTGGTACTGACCGTCATCGCCAGTTCTGTTGCTTGGTTCGGCTCCCAGTATTATTTCCGTTCGCACGAGGCCATCCCTGTGGATGAGCGAGTGGTCATTCTGCTGCTCGTGTGGGGCATAACAGCCTGGATCATCGCGCTCGTGAATCGCGGGCTGCGGCTGGGTCTGCTTTCTGAAATCGCAGAGCGGGTCACTTTCGTGATGATTCCGCCGCTGTTCCTGATTTTCCTGGTGCTGGGCACGATCTTCATTGGTGTCGCCACGCCGACGGAAGGCGGGGCCATGGGCGCTGTGGGCGCCCTGGCCATGGCAGTCTCGCGAGGCCGTTTTTCCTGGAAACTGCTTCGTCAGGCGATGGATTCCACCACCAAGCTGTCCTGCTTTGTCGTGTTCATCCTGGTGGGCTCAACTGTGTTCAGCCTGAGCTTTCGGGGTATCAACGGAGACCTCTGGGTAGAGCATCTGTTGATCGATATGCCGGGCGGGGAGTGGGGCTTCATCATCTTTGTCAGCATTCTCACTTTCGTGCTGGCATTCTTCCTGGATTTTTTTGAACTGGCCTTCATCATCGTGCCCTTGCTCGGTCCGGTGGCTGACAAGCTGGGCATCGACCTGATCTGGTTCGGAATATTGCTCGCGGTCAACATGCAGACGTCCTTCATGCATCCGCCCTTTGGCTTTGCGCTTTTCTTTCTGCGTTCCGTGGCGCCCAAGGAAGACTACAAGGACAAGGTCACCGGCAAGACAGTCGCCAGAGTCACGACGGGTCAGATCTACTGGGGATCTGTACCTTTCATCTTCATCCAGCTGATCATGGTGGCGGCTGTCATGATTTTCCCTGGTATGGTCACGCATTACAAAGCAGATGTGCAGATGGCAGACCCTTCCACAGTGGAATTCGGCGTCGGAAACATCTATGGTTCGGACGGCTTTGGCGGCGACCCGGCATCGATGTTTGGCGGAGGCGATCCGGCGGCGTCATTTGGGGCGCCTTCAGAAAGCCCTTCGCCGAGTGAAGCGGCTCCCGAAAGCAGCGCGGCCGACGATCCGGCGGCTGCATTCCGGTAACCGCAACACGGCGGACAGGTAAGAGTGAAAAGGAGACCTCGATGACAACACGTACCCGTATCAAGCTTTGCGGTTTCACGCGCAGCGAGGACATCCAGGCAGCGGTGGCTGCGGGCGCAGATGCCATCGGCCTGATCTTCTTTTCGAAAAGTCGCCGTGTCGTCACTCGGGCGCGCGCTAAAGCCTTGCGCGACACGGTGCCCGCCTTCGTCAACGTGGCGGCGCTCTTCGTCAACGCCGAGCCGGAGTTCGTCGAAGACGTGATCCACACAGTTTCGCCGGACGTCCTTCAGTTCCACGGCAATGAGTCGCCCGCGGAATGCGAGCAGTATGGGAAGCGCTATATCCGCGCATTCCGCGTTGGAGCGCCCGGGATGGAAACCCGAGAAGAAGTCCTCGCCGAGTGCTCGCG
>JAEWFK010000085.1 GCA_023388835.1 Pseudomonadota bacterium
ATGCGCTTCGTGGCGTTTGAAGGGGGCGGCGAAGCCTTGACCGCCCTGCGCGGTGGCCACATTCAGGCCTATATGGGCGACGCAGCCGAGGCCCGCACCATGCTGGACGGCGGGGCTCCTATCCGTATCCTGGCTGTGTTCAACGACGAGCGCCTGTCCGGTACCATGGCCGATATTCCGACCGCCGCCGAACAAGGGTTCGACATCAACTGGCCGATCATCCGCGGCTTCTACGTCGGCCCCAAGGTGTCGGACGAGCAATACCAGTGGTGGGTGCAGGCGTTCGACAAGCTGATGACAACGCCCGAGTTCGCCAAGCTGCAAGAGCAACAAGGCCTCTTCCCTTTCAACAAGACAGGCGACGAGCTTGATGCCTACGTCAAGGAACGCGTCCAGTTCTATACCGAACTGGCGGACAGCTTCGGCCTGATCAAGAAGTAATCAATATGTTGACGCTCAATGACCGCGTCCTGGGCATCGCAGCGCTGATCTTCGCAGCGCTGATCACCGCCCTCGGCTACGACCTGGAACCTCCCTTTTCCTATGAGCCGGTGGGCCCCAAGGCCTTTCCCCTGCTGATCGCGCTCATCATCGCCCTGTGCGGACTGCGGCTCGTAATCAAAGGCGGTGGTCAGGTGGAAGCCAACCCGCAGGGCGCCAACACGCGCATCCTCGCCATGGTCGGCTATTTGGCGGCGTACGCGTTCCTGTTCCAGTGGCTCGGCTTCATCCCGGCCACCATCCTCATGGTGGCGCTGGTAGGCCGGCTGTTCGGCGCCACCTGGGTACAGGCGTGCATCGGAAGCGTGGTCATGAGCGTCGGCATGTTCTTTCTCTTCGACTGGGGGCTGGACGTCGTCCTCCCCCAAGGCATTCTCGGAGGCTTCCTGTGAACGGCATACTCGATCACCTTGCCATCGGGTTTGGCGTCGCCTTTTCCGGCATGAATCTTCTGGTGGCCGCGCTTGGGTCCTTCATCGGCACCATCGTCGGCGTGCTGCCGGGGCTGGGACCCATCAATGGCGTGGCCATGCTCGTACCCATCGCTTTCGCGATGCAGTTGCCCCCGGAAACCGCGCTCATTTTGCTGGCCGCCGTGTATGTCGGCGCCGAGTACGGCGGGCGCATCACCTCCATTCTCATCAACGTGCCCGGCGAAGCGGCCGCCGTCATGACAACGCTTGACGGCTATCCGCTCGCACGCAAAGGCCTGGCCAGTGTGGCCCTGTCTCTGTCGGCCTGGTCTTCCTTCATCGGTTCGACCATTGCCATCTGCGGCATCGTCGTACTGGCCCCTTTGCTGGCCAGATGGGCAGTGGCGTTCGGCCCGGCCGAGTACTTCGTTCTGATGGTCTTCGCCTTCTGTGCGCTCACCAGCCTGTTGGGCGACGAGCCCGTGAAGGGCATTCTCTCGGCCATGTTGGGACTGTTCATCGCCACGGTGGGCGTGGATGCCAATTCAGGCGTCTATCGCTATACCTTCGACCTGCCCAATCTGGCCGACGGCATCGACTTCGTGGTGGTGGTGATCGGCCTGTTCGCCGTCGCAGAAATGCTGCAGATGCTCGAGAAGCTGCTCGGCGGCACGTCGATCGAAGTTCCCAAGAGCGACCGCAAGCTGTTCAACGTGAAGGAGCTGGCGTTCACGTGGTGGACCACGGTCCGATCCGGTGTCCTGGGCTTCTTCATCGGTATTTTGCCGGGCGCCGGCGCGAGCGTGGCTTCGGCCGTCGCCTACGCCAACGAAAAGAAGTATTCCGAGAGCCGCGATCCGAACGCCACCTTTGGGCAGGGCGACTTGCGCGGCCTGGCAGCTCCGGAATCAGCCAACAACAGTGCGGCCACGGGCTCGTTTATTCCCATGCTCACGCTGGGTGTGCCGGGTTCAGGCACCACGGCCGTCATGATGGGGGCCCTCACGCTCTACAACATCACTCCCGGACCGGTGCTGTTCGATGCCCAGCCGCAAATCGTGTGGGGTCTGATCGCATCGCTCTTCATTGCGAACGTCATGCTGTTCCTGATGAACGTTCCCATGGTGCGAGTATTTGCCTCCATGCTGTCCATCCCTCCGCGCCTGCTGGTGCCCGGGATTCTCGCCATCAGCTTCATCGGGGTGTACGCCATCAATGCGACGCGCTTCGACCTGCTGATGGTCGTAGGAATCGGGGTGCTGGGCTACTTCCTGCGCAAGATGAATGTGCCCATGGCGCCCATGGTGCTCGGGGTGGTGCTGGGCAACATGATGGAACAGAACCTGCGCCGCGCACTGTCCATCACCAACGGCGAAGTGTCCATCCTGTTCGAAAGCCCCATTTCGATCGGCCTGTGGATTGCCGCCTTCCTGGTTGGCGTGGTGCCGCCGGTATTGCGTAAACTGGCGCATCGCAAGGCCGTGACGCCCGCCAACTGACTCCGGCGGCTTTACCAGGTGTGAGCTCCGGCCCTGCGCCGGAGCTTTTCATTTCAGACGCCGCCTCGCAGTCGGCAAACCGCATGACCAAAGCGCAACGTATCCTTATCGGCTTGATTACCGCCACCCTCGGGGCGCTTGCGGCGAACTGGCTCAGCCTGCCTCTGCCATGGATGATCGGAGCGCTGCTGGCTACCGCCATCTCCAAGATCGCAGGCAGCCCCGGCTTATCACACACGGTATTCCGCAACGGAGGCCAATGGGTGATCGGGGCGTCGCTGGGCCTGTACTTCACTTGGGACATGCTGCGGCTGATCGGTCTGAACCTGCCTTTGATCGTGGCGGGGATGTTGTTCGCGCTGGGCCTGGGCGGCCTGGGCGCCTTCATTCTGCGTTCCCTGGGGGGAGCCGACTTCAAGACCGCCTGGTTCGCCAGCGCCATTGGCGGCGCCAGCGAAATGACCACGCTCGCAGAGCGCCACCATGCTCGCGCCGACCTCGTGGCGTCGGCGCACAGCCTGCGCATGCTGATGGTGATCATCATCATCCCTTTCGCGTTCCGGGCATTGGGCATCCATGGCGACCAGGCCGCCGTTCCCGAGGCCCAGCGGTTCTTCGACCCCGTGGGTCTACTGGGACTCGTGGCGTTGACCAGCGCCATGGGACTCTTTTTCCAGCGGTTTCGTCTGCCCAACCCCTGGGTATTGGGGCCTCTTCTGGTGACCGCCCTCCTGACTGCCAACGGCGTCGTGTTCACCTATCTGCCTACGGAAATCACGAACGTGGGGCAGCTGCTGATCGGCTGGTCGCTGGGCGACAAGTTCGGCCCTGATTTTTTCAGGCGTGCACCGCGATACCTGGGCGTGGTCGCGCTGTCCAACACGCTCAATATCTTTCTGGCCTTCGCTTTCGGTTATGTGTTGTTCCTGGTGTCGGACATTCCCTTTCCCACATTGGTGCTCGGCACGAGCCCGGGCGGGATTGCCGAAATGGCCATCACCGCGAAAGTGCTGATGCTGGGCGCGCCGGTGGTCACTTCGTTCCACGTCGTACGCATGGTGTTCATCCTGCTCGTTACGGCACCCGTGTACCGCGCACTGGAAAAGCGCAGGCTCGCAAGGCAGGATGCCGGCTGACTGTCGCGGGTAACATATCCGGCATGAATCCTGCCCGCCTCGACCTCGTGACCCTTTCCCTGTTCGTGAACGTTGCCCGCGAAGGCAGCATCTCCGGCGGCGCCCGGCGTTCACACTTGGCCATCGGGGCGGCAAGCCGCCGGATCACCGACCTGGAAGCCGCGCTCGGCACCCAGCTGCTGTATCGCCTTGCGTCCGGCGTTGAACTCACAGAAGCGGGACAGGCCTGTCTCGCGCATGCTCAGCGCGTGCTGCATGAAGTCGGCCAACTGGCCGGGACCCTATCCGATTTCGCGCATGGCTTGCGCGGCCAGGTGAGAATCACCGCCAACACGTCTTCGCTCACGCAATTCCTGCCCGAGGATCTCGCTGTCTTCATGGAACAGCAGCCCGGTGTGAGAATCGACCTGGAAGAACAAAACAGCACGGAAGTCGTCCAGGCATTGCGCGACAACCTTGCCGACCTGGGCATCTTCGCTGATCGCACCCCGTGCACAGGTCTGGAAACCTTCCCTTATCGAGCTGATGAACTGGTGCTGGTGGCGCCGCCCCAGCATCCGCTGGCGACACATTCTTCCGTCGCGTTTGTCGATACGCTGGAACACGATTACGTCGGGCTTCCGTCGGCCACATCACTGGCGATGCGCTTGCAGGAAGAAAGCGCGCGGTTGGAGCAACATCTGCGGCTACGCATTCAGGTGCGCAGTTTCGACGCCATGTGTCGCATGGTCGTGGCCACGCGGACCATAGGCGTTCTTCCGCGGCAAGCCGCGGCGCTGCATGCCCGCTCGATGAAGCTCACGCTTATCGCTCTGGAAGACGACTGGGCGCATCGGTGGCTGCTTCTGGGTGTACGAGACTCCGAGGCGCTGACCGCGCCGGCGCGCCAGCTCCTGGACCATCTGACAGGCCGCTCGCATTGACGACATTGAATGTCACGGCGGCAGCCATGGCCTTGAGGGTAAGGGCCTTGGGCGGCCGTGCTATGTGGTGCGGCTGTTCTTTGAGTTCTTGAGCCGGCCGTAACGGCTGCTGCGGGGCGCAGGCTGGCTTCCGGGGTCCGGCTGCGCCGGACTGCCCCTGTCGAGCCGTTGTGCGGGGCAGGCGCAGAACTCACGCGATCGGACAGCCCCCGGCTGTCCGAAAACGCCGCGTTCGAACAGCTGCGCCCTGGATCCCCCGCCCACCGGCTCGCCCGCGGCCCATCAGAATCGCCCGGCCCGCAGCAGCCGCCACGGCCTTGAGGTCTAGGGCAGCCTACCACCGCCAGGCCCGGGCGGAGCATGGGCACTGCGAGCGACATTCGGAGACGCCGAGCCGCAGGCATCGGACAGAGGAAAAGGCCGCTGCTGTCCGAGCCCCGCAGGGGCGAGTTCAGCGGCCGCTCTGTCCAATGCTGGAGGTGAGGGCAGCCCG
>JAEWFK010000119.1 GCA_023388835.1 Pseudomonadota bacterium
CTCACGCCGCGCGTATGGCTTTAGAAATTTTGAGAATTACCGCATGCGAGTCTTAGCTCAGTGCGGTTGGAACGGTGTGATTAACCGTGTCTGATGAATGCCCATCCCCCGTTTATGGGGAAGAGCCCAAAGCCCAAAGCCCCGCCAAACGCAAAAAGGCCCAAACCGTGGTTTGGGCCTTTTTATGAATTCTGGAGCGGGAAACGAGTCTCGAACTCGCGACCTCAACCTTGGCAAGGTTGCGCTCTACCAACTGAGCTATTCCCGCATTAAGATTTGAATTCTATTACGCTTTTGCGAGCGTTGTCAAGCGGCTTGATAGGCCTCTAAAGGCGTGCCTATAAGCCATTGTCCCGATGCGGAGTCGACACCAAAACAGAGTAGACGCCCTCAGAAACGACCGGGTAAAAGGTGGATATACTCTTCGCCACGACACGCCACGCGAACCATTTGATTTTTTGGGGCCGTCCCTTGCTGCACATCACAGAACAGGACCTCACTTCCTATAACACCCTGGGCCTGAAGTCTCAGGCCCGTGCGTTTCACCGCCTTCATTCCACGGCGGATCTTCAGGCGCTGACGGATGTGGCTTCCCGCTATCCCGGTGTGGTCGTCCTGGGCGGAGGCAGCAATGTGGTGCTCGCCCCGCATATAGAAGAACTCATTGTCCACGTCGAGAATCGCGGCGTCGCGCTGGTTGACCAGGAACCCGATGCATTCATTGTAGAAGTACAGGCGGGCGAGTCTTGGCATGAGTTCGTATCGTTGTGCGTAGACAATGGCTGGCACGGGCTGGAGAACCTGGCCTTGATTCCTGGAACGGCGGGCGCGGCGCCGGTCCAGAACATCGGCGCCTATGGTGTAGAGCAGAACCACTGTTTTCACAGTCTGGTCGTCTGGGACATCCGCCATGGTCGTCGTGTCGAGATGGGGCCGGCGGACTGTCTGTTCGCCTATCGGGACAGCTTTTTCAAGCATTCTGAAGCGGGGCGCTGGCTGATTTTGTCGGTGCGCTACCGTCTGCCCATTAAATGGCGCCCGCAAGTCTCCTACCCCGATCTGGCGCGGCACCCCGGCATCGCGGTCGCGGGAGCTGCAGTCACGCCTCGGCAGGTCTTCGACGCGGTCTGCGAAATACGGCGGACCAAATTGCCAGACCCGGCTCAACTTGCCAATGTGGGGAGTTTTTTCAAGAATCCGATCGTCGGCGCGGACACTTACCGGAAACTGCGCGATCTTCACGCCGGCATCGTGGCTTATGCCATTGATGATGGGGCACACTACAAGCTGGCCGCCGGCTGGCTGATCGAACGTGCAGGCTGGAAGGGACGCCGACTGGGACCCGTCGGCATGCACGAGCGCCAATCTTTGGTGATGGTGAACCATGGCGCCGCGGTGGCGCGCGACATACAGGTACTGGCCGATGTCGTGCGGGCGGAAGTCGCCACCCGTTTCGGGGTGCACCTGGAACAGGAACCCGTGGAGATCGGCACGGCGGCATCCGAAGAAGCCTGAAGCAGAAGGGCTACGTACCGAGAGGGTGCCGCCTCTAAGGGGGCGGGCATGGCCCGCTTAGCTGTTCCAATACCAGCGCCGGATCAGCTTGCCAGCACGTCGTGCATGTCGAACAGGCCGAAATCCTTGCGTGCGAGGTAACGCGCGGCCCGCAGGCTGCCTTGCGCGTATGTCGCGCGGCTGCTGGAGCGATGCGTGATCTCGATGCGTTCACCTGTCCCGCAGAAGTACACGGTATGGTCGCCGACGATGTCGCCGCCCCGCACCACAGAAAAACCGATGCGCCCGGTTTCGCGCGGGCCGGTGTCGCCGTGGCGAGCCCAATCTGCGATGTCGGAGAGGTCTTCACCCCAGGCATGGGCGACGGCTTCGCCCATGGCCAGGGCCGTTCCGGACGGGGCGTCGACCTTGTTGCGATGATGCGCTTCGAAGACCTCGACGTCGTAGCCGCTGTTCAGCAGCCGTGCCGCCATTTCGAGCAGTTTGAGGGTGACGTTCACGCCCACGCTCATGTTGGGCGCAAAGACGATGGCGGTCTTCTGGCCGGCGGCCTGGATTGCCTGCTTGCCGGCTTCGTCGAAGCCGGTAGTGCCGATCACGCACTTGACGCCGTGTCCGATACAGGCCTGGATGTGGGCCAGGGTGGCTTCGGGGCGCGTGAAATCGATCAGGCAATCGGCATCGGCCAGAGCTGCCAGATTATCGGTGATCGCGATGCCGGTTTCGATGCCCAGGAAGGCGCCGGCGTCCTGACCAATGGTGGGCGATTCCGGCTGGTTCAAGGCGACGGCGAGCGTGAGGTCCTCGCTGTTGAGCACGGCTTCGATGAGCATGCGGCCCATGCGGCCGTCAGCTCCGGCAATTGCGATACGCATTCGGTGGTGTCCTTGTATTTCTGGTTATCGTAGAGGTTCCGCGTCGCGGTCGCTCGATGCCGGCGTGGACTCCGGGGCGCCGGAGCGCGTGTCCGTCGGTGCGCTTGCGCCGGTATCCGCCTTTTGGAAGGGCTGTCGATCGGGCTGGGCGTCGCCTTCCCAGCGTACCAGAGAATCGCCTTCGAACCAGACGCTGAATCGCCGTTGCTTGGCTTCGCCGTAACCCGGCTTGCTGTAGTAGGGATAATCCCAGCGGTCGCTGCGGAAGATGTCCTGCAGGGTCGGGGTGCCTAACAGAAAACGCACTTGCTCGCGCGACATGCCCGGCTGCAGGAGTTCGACCTGTTCGGCGGTGATCCAGTTGCCCTGTTGAATGTTGGGCCGGTACGGAAAACCCCATTCGGTGCTGCCGCAGGCCGACAGCGCCAGTACCAGTACACTGACCGCTGCGCCGCTACGCAGAGTCTTGAAGCATGTGTTCGCAATTGTCGGCACGAAACGCCCCTGATTCAGAACGAGTAAAACCGTTATCATAAAGGGTAATCAGAAACGCATGAGCGTTCGTCGCCGCCTGTACGCAAATAGCGCCAGGTGCCTGGCCCCAAGGGGGGACGCTTCCCGGGCTTCCCTCACGGCTGTATTTCCGCCAGAGATTTCCTCGTATGTCCGACCCAGTTGATTTGAAGAATGCCGGCTTGAAGGCGACTTTCCCCCGCCTCAAGATCCTGGACATTTTCCGGCGTGCCGATGAACGCCATCAAAGCGCCGAAGACGTTTACCGCACGCTCATCGCCGAGGACGTCGATATCGGGCTGGCCACCGTCTACCGCGTCCTGACGCAGTTCGAGCAGGCGGGCATCCTGGTGCGCAGCCAGTTCGACGGCGGCAAGGCCGTGTTCGAACTGAACGACGGCGACCATCACGACCATCTGATCTGCACGCACTGCAACAAGGTGGTTGAATTCAGCGACGAAAAGATCGAGTCGCGGCAGTACAAAGTGGCCGAAGATCATGGTTTCGTGCTGGAGAGCCACACCATGATGCTTTATGGCACCTGCCCTGATTGCGTAGGCAAGAAGCCGACAAGGTAGCGCGGCTCAGCCCGCCAGCATTTCACTCGCGTGGCGCCGGGTGGTGTCCGTGATCGTCATTCCCCCGAGCATGCGGGCCACTTCCTGTACGCGGCCCGGGGTATCCAACAAGCGAATATCCGAAAGCGTGCTTCCGTCCGCAGATGATTTCCTGACCTCGAAGTGATGCACTCCCCGGGCGGCCACCTGCGGTAAATGCGTGACGCAAAGCACTTGGTGGCGCTCACCCAGTTCACGCAACAGCCGGCCCACGACCTCCGCCACGGCGCCGCCGATGCCTGTGTCGACTTCATCAAAGATCAAGGTCGGCACCTGTGCGGCCTGGCTGGCAATGACCGACAAGGCCAGCGACAGGCGGGCCAGTTCCCCGCCTGACGCCACCTTGGACAACGGCCTCAGGGGTGTACCGGGATGCCCGGCCACGCGGAATTCGACGGTTTCCTTGCCGTGCGGGCCGGCTGCGCAGGACTCGAGCGATACGTCGAAGGACCCGCCCTGCATGGCGAGATCTTGCATGGCGGTAGAGACCTCGCGCCCGAGTCGCTGTGCGGTCTTGCGCCTGGCCTTCCCCAGCCGGTCGGCCACCTCATGATAGGCTTTCTCGGTCGCCTGCACGCGCTGCCGCAGGCCTTCCAGGTCAGTGGCTGCTTCGCTTTCCGTCAGCTCGGCCGTCAGGCGTTCCTGAAGGGCGGGCAAGTCTTCAGGTTCGACATGGAACTTGCGCGCAGCATCAAACAGGGCGGCGACCCGCTGTTCGGCCTGGGCGAGCGCATCAGGATCGAGTTCCAGGCGGTCGAGATAGCTGTTGAGATCGGACACCGCTTCGGACGCAGAGATGCGAGCCGATTCGATGGCCTCGTGGACGCTTTGCAAGTGCGTATCGTGGCGTAGCAGCTGCTGCACCTGTTGCGCGGCGGAGTTCAGTATCTGCAAGGCGGAAGCCTCGTCGCCATCGAGCAGTTCCAGTGTACGGGTGGCGCCTTCCAGCAGCGCTTGGCCGTGAGCCAGCCGAGATTGTTCGTTGCTGATGAGCTCCCACTCGCCGGCTCTAGGGGCCAGGGTTTGCAGCTCTTCGAGTTGCCACTGCAGCCGTTCGCGCTCTTGTTGAGCAGTCTCGGCGTTGCGCTGGGCCGACTGCAGGGACTGCTGCGCCTGCTGCCACGCCTGCCAGTTGTCTGCGACTTCGCGGGCAAGGGCGGTGAGCCCGCCTTGTTGATCGAGCATGTTGCGCTGGCCCGCGGCGGCCAACAAGCCCTGATGAGCATGCTGGCCGTGAATATCCACCAACTGCTCGCCCAGCTCTCGCAGCATGCCCAGGTTGGCGGGGACGCCGTTGACGTAGGCCTTGCTGCGCCCCTGCGTATCAATGATGCGGCGCAGGACGAGATCGTCTTGAGGGTCGAAATCCCTTTCGGTGAGCCAGCCGTGCAGAGAGAGGGGGGCCTCGAACACGGCACTGATCTCGCTGCGATCGGCGCCGGTGCGCAGCAGCCCGGTATCGCCGCGAGCCCCGAGGACCAGCGAGAGGGCGTCGATCAGGATCGACTTGCCGGCGCCGGTCTCTCCGGAAAAGACGGTGAAGCCCGGCGAGAAGCTGATCTCGGCTTCTTCGACGATGACAAAATCACGGACATGCAGGGTTCGGAGCATGGCTCTTCAGGAAGCGTCGGAGGATTGGGGCATCTGGTTCCAGTACAGCTTGCGACGCAAGGTCGAAAAAAAGCTGTAGCCGGTGGGGTGAACGAAGCGGATGCTGTGGCTGGCGCGGCGCACTTCGATGCGGTCACCCGGCTGGCAGTCGGACCAGGTCTGCATGTCGAAATGCACGCTTGCGCCGCTTTCGACCCGACCCAGTGCCGTGATCGTCAGGCCGATGGTGCCGCTGTCGGGCAGCACGATGGGGCGGTGCGAAAGCGTCTGCGGCGCCACCGGCACCAGCAGCAGGGCGCGAATGTTCGGATGGACGATGGGGCCGTTTACCGCCAGCGAATAAGCGGTGGAGCCGGTGGGAGTGGCGATGATCAGGCCGTCGGCGCGCTGGCTGTACATAAAGACGTCGTCGAGTTCGACGCGTGCTTCGATCATGCCGCCGCGGCCGGCCCGGCTCAGGACCACATCATTGAGCGCCAGACCCGAAAACATCACCTGGCCATCGCGTATGACCCGGCCTTCCAGAAGCACGCGCTCTTCGGCTTCATACTGGCCGTCGAGAATGCGGCTGACGGCATCATGCGCGTTTTGCAGCGGGATGTCGGTGATGAAGCCCAGGCGGCCGTGGTTGATGCCCACCATGGGCAGATCATAGATCGCGAGCTGCCGGGCCGCGCCAAGCATGGTGCCGTCGCCGCCCATGATGATGGCCAAGTCCGCCTGGGCGCCAATGGCGGCGTAATCGGCTACCATGAATTCGGTCACGCCGGTATTGCGTGCTGTCTCGGCTTCCACCAGCACCTTGCCGCCTGCGGCGCCGATCGTTGCGGCCAGTTCGCGCAGCGGCGCGTCCAGGCCGGTGTCCTGATAGCGGCCGATGATGGCGATGGTGTTGAAGTGCATAAACTGGCGCTTGATTGATTGATGGAATAATAGAGCCGATTATAGGGTTCCGGCAGGGCGGGTACATATGGATGATCGAGCCAAGGCACTGTTGAAAGTGCTGATAGAGCGTTATATCGCAGACGGCCAGCCCGTCGGCTCGCGCACGCTTTCCAAGATGTTCGACCTGTCTCCCGCCACGAT
>JAEWFK010000018.1 GCA_023388835.1 Pseudomonadota bacterium
CCATCCACGACTTCTACGGCTTCCCGCAGGCGCTCTTCGACTTCGATTACCCGGCCCCTGGCGACAGCGAACTCGCTCGTGAGATCACCGAAGTGGTCAAACCGCATTGGGTGGGACTGGACTACGATCAATGGGGCATCGACCACGGCACCTGGTCGGTGTTGGCCCACATGTATCCCGATGCCGACATCCCCGTGCTGCAGCTGTCCATCAACGCTCTGAAGCCGCTTGATTACCACCTGGAGCTGGGAGCCAGCCTGGCGCCCCTGCGCGAGCGCGGCGTCATGATCGTCGCCAGCGGAAACATTGTCCATAATCTTCGACGACTGCAGTGGCGTGAGCCGGACCTTGCCTATGACTGGGCGGAGCGCTTTGATGACGCGGTCATCGAACAGTTAGCACGCGAGCCGGGCGACATTCTTCGTGTTGCCGAACACCCGGATTACGACCTCGCCGTGCCCACGCCCGATCATTTCGTTCCTCTCTTGTATCTCGCAGGCCTGGCCGCCGCCGACAATGCCCGACCCGAAACCCTGGTTCGCGGCTACTCAATGGGAGGAATCTCCATGACCTGTGTCGGTCTGGATGCGGAACTCGAACTGCGCAAGGACCCGACCTGCGCGGCTCGCCTGCCTGACGGCGTGCCGCCGGACCAGACGAATATCTAGGCCCGGCGGCTGAAGGTCATCACTGGAGCAGCCTTCAGCTAAAAGCCGACGAAGAGGTATTCCTGCACGGCGTTCTTGTTGTCGCCCACCGCGTGCCCCTGGTTCCCTAAGGAATATCGGTAGTCGACCGGAATAACTTCGACATGGCGTTTATGTCTCGCCATGATCCTAACCATCTCGTCGAGCGTGGGCTGACCGTTCGATGAATAGGACACTACCAGTACGCTATCGCGAAACCGCTTGAACAGCAGATCGAAGGCCCCCGCCGCCCCCTTGCGTGTAGAAAACGGCGTAGGGTAGGACTTGAACTTTTTGGTGACGGTATGTTCTTGAATTTCGACTCCGCGCCAGTCGCGTGCCAGGCCTTCCACGAAATGGTAGCGGCGCACGTATTCGTTATCCGAGAGCGGCGAATAATACGGCGGGTCGATATAAACCAGCCCCGGCTCCTGCAGTGGCAAGGTCATGGCGTCACCATGCCGCGCCTTGTTCTGCTTCCCGTTGTCGAAAACTGCCGCATCCACCATGCGCGTGGCATCCAGGAACTGATCCTGGAATGACATCAGCAAATCCTTACGACCGTCATCGTAGCGGTGACCGACATAGGTAAAGATTCCTCTGGGCCGCTTCTTCATGCAGGCACGCAACAGCGCGCTCATGGCGAGCGCGCGCTTGTACGGATTCTTGATGGCCGCGATGTTCGCGCGCAGCACATCAATCAGCCGGTTGTCCTCGTCGGTGAAATAGAGTCCCTTGAAGGTGCTTTGAACGAAATGATCGACGGGCCGGTCCGGTTCGAGCAAGGCGCGGGCTTCGTCTTCGCCCAGCGTCACTTCGTTGTTCTCGATCATGGCCTTGGCGAAAGTGTGTGACATGGCCATGTAGTCGTTACTCACAACCGCCTTGCCGCGTGATTTCAGCATGTAGGCCACGATGCCGGAACCCGAGAATAAATCGATCGCCGTCTCGTACTCGAACTGCGACGCCACGGTCCAGATTTCGGACAGCAGCTTGTTTTTCGAACCCATGTACCGGGTCGGGGGGTAGCGCCTTGCCTGCTCCGTACTGCTCATGTACCAGCGGGTGATTTCGGGTTCTTGTAGTGCCTGAAGGGTACATTGAACTGCCCTTTCTGGTCGACCCGATACAGCCCGTTGTCAGCAATCACGCCGTCAAGCGGGCGGCATTTTTGCAGCCCCCTTGAAAGTCAGGTTTTTCCTGCGCAGACACGGATTCCGTCCTGCCCGGGAAAACACACGCCATCAGACATCGATGTTCCCGGCCTGAAGCGCGTGTTCCTCAATGAAGGCCCTACGCGGCTCGACGCTGTCCCCCATGAGCGTGGTGAAGATTTCGTCGGCCGCGATGGCGTCCTCGATCTGCACGCGCAGCAGACGGCGCACTTCGGGATTCATGGTCGTCTCCCATAGCTGCGCGGGATTCATCTCGCCCAGACCCTTATAACGTTGCTTGCTGACGCTGCGTTCGGCTTCGGAATGCAGCCACTGCATGGCTTCCCGGAAGTCGCCCACGGGCTTTTCCTTGCGGCGCTCACCTTCACCGCGCATCACCTTGGCCCCTTCGCCGAGTAATCCGGTGAACGTGGCGCCTGCCTTGGCCAGCACCGCGTAGTCGGCGCCGCGCACAAAAGCCCGGTCGAAGACACTCACGCGGATATTGCCATGATGCATGCGCTGCACCAGCAGACGCCATGCGTCGCCCGCTTCGTTCGCTTCGACAACGACCTTGACTGCAGCCGGGTCGGCCGGGTCGCGAAGCGCGGCCTCCAATGCCTGGGCCGAGGCCTGGGCCGATTCCGCGCTGTCCAGGTCGAAGGTCACGCCTTCGGCCAGCGCCGACAGGGCGTCTTCGTCCAGGTAACGCGACAGGCGACTGATGATGTTGTCGGCCAGCACGTACTGGCGCGCGAGATCAGCCAGTGTCTCGCCTTCCAGCGGCGCAGCGCCTTCGGACGGCACGACGGCGGCGTCCTTTGTGGCCAGCTGCAGCATGAATTGCGCTTCCTCGACATCGTCTTTCAGATAGCGCTCATCGCGGCCGACCTTGACCTTGTACAGCGGCGGCTGGGCGATGTAGATGTAGCCGCGTTCCAGCAGTTCCGGCATCTGGCGATAGAAGAGTGTGAGGAGCAAGGTCCGGATGTGGGCGCCGTCGACGTCCGCGTCGGTCATGATGATGATGCGGTGGTAACGCAGCTTATCGATATTGAAGTCCGGGCCGATGCTGGTTCCCAGCGCCGTGATCAGCGTGGTGATCTGCTCGCTGGCGATCAGGCGGTCGAAACGTGCCTTTTCCACGTTGAGGACCTTGCCGCGCAGGGGGAGAATGGCCTGGAACTTGCGGTCGCGGCCCTGCTTGGCGGAACCGCCTGCGGAGTCCCCTTCCACGATATAGAGTTCCGACAGCGCCGGGTCTTTTTCCTGGCAATCCGCCAGTTTGCCCGGCAGGCCCGCACCTTCCAGCACGCTCTTGCGCCGGGTCATTTCACGAGCGCGGCGAGCCGCATCGCGCGCGCGCGCCGCTTCAATGACCTTGTTGCACAAGGCCTTGGCGTCGTTCGGGTTCTCGAGCAGCCAGCTTTCCAGCGTACGCGCCACGGCTTCTTCCACGGCGGGCCGCACTTCACTGGACACGAGTTTGTCTTTGGTCTGGCTGCTGAACTTGGGCTCGGGCACCTTGACCGACAGCACGCATACCAGCCCTTCGCGCATATCGTCGCCCGTCGTGTCGACCTTGGCCTTCTTGGCCAGCTCGTTGTCGGCGATGTACTTGTTCAGCACGCGCGTCATGGCGGCGCGCAGACCCGTCAAGTGGGTGCCGCCGTCACGCTGCGGAATATTGTTGGTGAAGCAGAGCACCGTTTCGGTATAGCCATCGTTCCATTGCATGGCCACATCGACGCCGATGGTCGCATCGCCCACGGTCGACTCGGTGGAGACGGCAAATACGTTGTTGTGCAGCACCGTCTTGGCGCGGTTGATGTACTGAACAAAGCCCTGCACCCCGCCCAGAAAAGCGAAGTCTTCTTCCTTTCCTTGGCGCTCGTCGATCAGGCGCACCTTGACGCCGTTGTTCAGGAAGGATAGTTCGCGCAGGCGCTTGGCCAGGATCTCGTAGTGGTACTCGATATCGTCGAAGATCTCGGGGTCGGCCAGGAAATGTACCGTCGTGCCGGAAGCATCGGTCTCGCCCGTAACGGCGAGCGGCGCCACGCGCTCACCGCGCCGGAACTCCATTTCGTGGACCTTGCCGGCACGCTTGATCGTGAGACGCAGCCATTCGGAGAGCGCGTTCACGCAGGAAACGCCCACGCCGTGCAGGCCGCCGGACACCTTGTACGAGTTGTGGTCGAACTTCCCGCCCGCATGCAGCTCGGTCATGACGATTTCCGCCGCGCTGCGATGGAATTCGTCGTCCTTGTGGATGTCGGTGGGAATACCGCGGCCGTTGTCGCTCACCGAGATGCTGTTGTCCGCGTGGATGGTCACCACGATGTCGTCACAATACCCGGCCAGGGCTTCGTCGATGGCGTTGTCCACCACCTCGAAAACCATGTGGTGCAGGCCGGTGCCGTCGGACGTGTCGCCAATGTACATGCCTGGACGCTTGCGCACGGCCTCGAGGCCCTTGAGCATCTTGATGGATTCGGCGCCATATTCCGGCACGACAGGATTTTGAATTTGATCAGACATAGTTTTCCGGGTGAAGAAGCTCGGACTCGTGGTCAGATACGCATGGGCATGACGACGTACTTGAAGTCGTCGTCATCAGGGGTAGTGATGAGCGCCGAAGCGTTGACATCGGGCTGCACCGACCAGCGCATCGATTCCGTCTTGATATTGGACAGGACGTCGAGCAAATAGCTGACGTTGAAGCCGACATCCAGCGGTTCATGACCGTAGTCGATATCGATTTCCTCGACCGCTTCTTCCTGCTCGGCGTTCGAGGACGAAATGCGCAGCTGGTTTTCCGACAACTGGATTCTCACGCCCTTGAGCTTGTCGGTGGTCAGGATGGCCGCGCGCTGCAGGCTGCCTTGCAAGGCTTCGCGGTTGATAAGGAAGTGGCGCGTGTACTGGGTGGGTATCACACGGGTGAAGTCGGGGAACTTGCCTTCGACCAACTTTGAGATCAGTTCGACATCGCCAAACCGGAAGCGGATCTGAGTGGGCGAGACGTCGATCTGCACCGGGTCTTCAGTGTCGGCCAGCAGGCGCTGCATTTCCAGCACAGTCTTGCGTGGAACAATGACATCGTAACGCGATTCGATCCCATCGGCCGCCGTGCCGCTATGCGCGAGCCGGTGGCCGTCGGTGGCGACTGCCCGTACGGCGCCGGGCTCGAAGACGAAGAGCAGGCCATTCAAGTAGTAACGGATGTCCTGTTGCGCCATGGCGAAGTGAACCTGGTTGAACAGGTGCTTGAGCGCCTTTTGCGACAACGAGAAAGAGACGTCCCATTGATCCGGCACGGACAGCACGGGGTATTCGGCGGCGTCCAGCGTTTGCAGGGCAAAGCGGCTCTTGCCGGCCTGGACCGACATGCGGCCGCCCTGGTTGGCGAGCTTGACTTCCCCGGTGTCGGGCAGAGCCCGCAGGATATCCAGCAACTTGCGCGCGGCCACCGTGATGGCGGACCCGTCTTCGCCCACGCCGAAGTCGGCATGTGTCGTGATCTGCACCTCGAGGTCCGTGGCAATGAACGCCACGCCCTGGCCTTCCTTGCGCATCAAGATGTTCGCGAGGATAGGAAGCGTATTTCGGCGTTCGACGATCCCGGCCACGGTCGTCAGTGGCTTGAGCAAGGCGTCGCGAGTCGCTTGTACGAGTTGCATGGTTATCCTTTTAAGGTTTGTTCCAGTACGTGTAGGGCGTGGTTGAGCTCGGTCTGCTTGAGCCGGGCGTCGGAAATCTTGCGCACGGCATGCAGTACGGTTGTGTGATCACGGCCGCCGAAAAGATCGCCGATCTCCGGCAGGCTTTTCTGCGTGAGTTCCTTGGCCAGGTACATGGCAATCTGCCGCGGCAGCGCAATGTTGGCCGGTCGCCGGCGCGAATACATGTCCGCCACTTTGATTTTGTAGTAGTCGGCCACCGTCTTCTGAATGTTCTCGACCGTGATCTGACCGTTGGATACGGACAGCAGATCCTTGAGCGCATCCTTGCAGACATCGACGGACAGGACTTCCTTGCCATGGAAACGGGCATAGGCCGACACTTTGCGCAAAGCGCCTTCGAGCTCGCGAACATTACTGCGTAAATGCTTGGCAATGAAGAAGGCGACCTCTTCCGGCATATTGATGCCCTCGTGCTCGGATTTGCGCAACAGAATGGCCACACGCATCTCGAGCTCGGGCGGCTCGATGGCGACAGTGAGACCCGAGTCGAAACGCGAGATCAGCCGGCTGTCGATATTGGCCAGTTCCTTCGGATACGTGTCGGACGTGATGATGATCTGCTTGCGCTGGGCCACCATGGCTTCGAAGGCGTAGAAGAATTCTTCCTGAGTGCGGTTCTTGCCTGCAAAAAACTGGATATCGTCGATGAGAAGCAGGTCGAGCGAATGGTAATACCGCTTGAATTCATCGAAAGCCTTGCGCTGGTAGGCCTTCACGACATCGGATACGTACTGGTCGGCATGGACGTAGCGCACGCGGGCGCCCTTGCCGGTGGTCAACAGCGAATTGCCGATGGCGTGTATGAGGTGGGTCTTGCCCAGCCCGACTCCGCCATACAAAAACAAGGGGTTGTAAGACACGCCCGGATTTTCAGCGACTTGCAGCGCTGCGGCGCGGGCCAGCTGATTGGCCTTTCCGGTCACGAAATTATCGAAAGTGAGCTCGACGTTAAGCCGCGAGCGATCGTGGAGGGCATCGGCCGCGGCTGATGCGGCCGCAGCGCCCGGTGGAGTCGCCGCCTGCGCCGGTGGAGCGGAGAGCTGTGCAGCTGCGCGCGCGGCGGGAGCTGCGGGAACTGCGGCCGCCGGCGCGGCCGGGGCATCGCTGCGCGGAGCCGCCGACACAGCACGCGAGCCGCCGGCCGAGGGCAGCTCGAACGTGACCTGCACCGGTCGCGAGAACCAGTCACTGGCCAGGGCCTCGATCTGGTGAGAAAAATTCTTGCGCACCCAATCCAACTTGAAACGATTGGGTGCAGACACACGCAGTACGCCCTGGGTTTCATCGAAAGCCAGGGGTACCAAGGGTCGAATCCACGCGCTGATCTGTTGGGGAGGGAGGTCCTGCTCCAGTTTCTGGACGCAGGTCTGCCAGAATTCGTTCATTGTCGGCCACTTCGGTAAACCTCGATTCTACCCTGTCGGGCGGGTAGTTATCCACAGGCAGGCCGGACGCAGCCATGCGTAGTGGCCCCAAGTGTTTGACTAAGTTACGGAAATTTGATGAAATGGTGGGCTTTTCGAATTCCTGCTCTTTTCATTTTTTCGGATCCGTCATGAAACGCACTTTCCAACCCTCCGTCACCCGTCGCAAGCGTACCCACGGCTTTCGCGTTCGCATGAAGACCCGTGGCGGCCGCGCCGTCATCAATGCGCGCCGCGCCAAGGGTCGCAAGCGTCTGGCCGTCTGATCGGCACGACATGCACTGCGCCTGACGGCGCTTACGTGCCCATGCGAGCCTTATTTCCCCCCGCGGCCCGCCTGCACCGCCCTTCAGAGTTCGCGGCCGCCCTCAGGGGAAAGCATCTGGCGAAGGGAAAACTCTTCGTTGTTTCCACCCCCAGGGGGCCAAACCCTGATCCCGCATCGGGGCCGCGCCTGGGGCTGGTGATCGCCAAGCGCATGGCGCCGCTCGCTGTTTCTCGCAACGCCATCAAGCGCGTCATTCGCGAAGCCTTTCGGCAGCGACGCCACGAACTTCCGTCTCGCGACCTCGTGTTCCGGCTGCATACGCGCATCGGTACCTGTTCCCTGCGCGAACTGAAGGCCCAGGTTCGGACCGATGTCGACGCGCTGCTCGAACGGAGCCGCAAATGATCCGCTGGCTGCTCATCGCACCTATCCGTTTCTATCGCTACGTCATCAGTCCATGGCTCGGATACAACTGTCGCTTCACGCCGACCTGTTCAGCGTATGCGATCGAAGCCATCGAGACTCGCGGCGCGGCCTGCGGCAGCTGGCTGACAGTCCGGCGCATTCTCCGATGCCACCCTTGGTGCAAGGGCGGTCACGATCCGGTGCCCACGACGCCATGTTTCCGCCGTCATCGAACCGAGCCTCGTCCCTGATGGCCCCGCACCGCTCCACCACACATACCGGCAAGCTCCGCTACACTCTCACGGATTTGCCCTGCTTCGACTTGTAAAAGGCGCTATGGATATCCGACGCACCATCCTCTGGATGATTCTGACCTTCTCGCTGTTGCTGTTGTGGAACAACTGGCAGACCTACAACGGCAAGCCTTCGATGTTCGGCGCCAGCTTGACGTCGCAGACGACGGACCCGGCCACACAAGCGCAGCAGCCCGTCCAGGCAGCCGACGCCAGCGTGCCCAATGCCGCCGCGGTCACACCCGCAGCGGTGAGCACCGTACCCGGCGAACAGACGCCGGCACCAGCGCAATCCCAGCATGTTGAAGTCAGTACCGACGTTCTGCGCCTGACTTTCGATACTGTCGGGGCACAACTGGTACGGGCGGAACTCCCCCAATACACCATTCCGCCGGATAGCGACGAGCCTTTCACGCTGCTCGATCGGCGCCCCGGCTACACCTACGTCGCGCAGACCGGCGTCGTCGGCGCGCCCGCCGGACAGAGCTGGCCCACCCACCTCACCCCTTTTCAGTACGTCGGCCAGGCGCAGCGTAACGGCCGCACGGAAGTCAGTTTCGAAGCCGAATCCGGCGGCATCCGCGTAGTGAAAACGTATTCGCTTAGCCCGGACAGCTACGACATCGTGGTGCGCCACGATATTCACAACGGCGGCGACACGGCCATCCAGCCCTCCGTCTACCTGCAGCTGGAACGCGATGGCAACGAACCCGCGGGCGGCTCGTCCTTCTATCGAACCTTTACCGGGCCGGCCGTCTACTCCGCCGAGGACAAGTACCAGAAGATCGACTTCTCTGATCTGGACAAGGGCAAGGCCGGCTACACCCGTGACGCCGACAACGGCTGGATCGGCATGGTGCAGCACTACTTCGCCACCGCCTGGGTACCGCCTCAGGGCGTCCAGCGCCATAACGAGGCCCTGCGCCTCGGCGACAACCTGTACGCCATCCGCACGCTGGCCGGCGCGGGCGCGATCGAGCCCGGCCAATCCACCACGGTGGAAGCCCACCTGTGGACCGGCCCGCAGGACCAGCAAGCCATGGGCGATATCGCACCGGGCCTTGAACTCGTCGTCGACTATGGCTGGCTGACCATCATCGCCAAGCCGCTGTTCAAGCTCATGACGTGGCTGCACACGCTGCTGGGCAACTGGGGTTGGACCATCGTTGCGCTGACCGTGCTGATCAAACTGGCGTTCTACCCGCTGTCGGCTGCCAGCTATCGTTCGATGGCGCGCATGAAGAAGTTCACGCCCCGCATGCAGGCGCTGCGCGAGAAGTACGGCGACGACAAGGCCAAGATGAACCAGGCCATGATGGAGCTGTACCGTAACGAGAAGATCAATCCGCTTGGCGGCTGCCTGCCGATGGTGGTGCAGATTCCGGTGTTCATCGCCCTGTACTGGGTGTTGCTGGGCAGCGTGGAAATGCGCGGCGCGCCATGGATCCTCTGGATTCAGGATCTCTCGGCCCGCGATCCGTGGTTCATTCTGCCGGCAGTGATGATGGCGACCATGTTCCTCCAGATCAAGCTGAACCCGACGCCGCCGGATCCCATGCAGGCGCGCATCATGATGATCATGCCCTTGGTCTTCGGCGGGATGATGTTCTTGTTCCCGGCGGGCCTGGTGCTGTACTGGGTGGTGAACAATATCTTGTCCATCGCGCAGCAGCGCTTTGTGATGCACCAGATTGATAAGGCGGACGCTGCGGGGAAGCGTTGATTTTCGTTTCGCTGTAGCGGTCGTCGAAGGCCCGCGGTGTGGATGCACTGGCGGGCCTTTTCTTTTTTGTCGTTGTGGAGCGCGGGAAGTTTGGGTTCTTGGCGGTGCGGGGGTCTGGGTTCTTG
>JAEWFK010000050.1 GCA_023388835.1 Pseudomonadota bacterium
TGCAGGTGGTCCGGGCAATCGGCGGGCATGCTCCCTTGCATCTGACCTCGACCGGCAAATTGTTTCTTTCGGTGGCCGAACCGCGTCAGGTGCGCGCCTACGCGCTGCGCACGGGGCTGGCCGGCACCACGCGCAATAGCATTACTGACATTGAGCGGCTGGAACGCGAACTGGCAATGGTCCGGCGCCATGGCTATGCCCGGGACAATGAAGAACTCGAGCTCGGTGTGCGCTGTATTGCTGCGGGCATCCACGATGACACTGGCAAGCTTCAGGCGGGGCTTTCGCTTTCGGCGCCCTCTGATCGCCTGCGCGACGAGTGGATCCCTTTGCTGCAACGCGTGGCCACGCAGATCTCCGAAGCGCTGGGCTACGAAGCCGCAGCTTAAGCCCGAAGACACTTCATATGAAAAAAGGCTCGCCCCAAGGGGGCGAGCCGTAAGCGCCGGCCCGCAGGCCGGCGTCATGCCATCATGCGCCCGGCAGGGCGCGGCTCGGCGGCTTATTGTGCTTCGATGCCGGCGTTCTTGAACAGCTCGGCCCACTGCGGGACTTGCTGGTTCACGTGCTTGGTGAGTGCGTCAGGGTTGGCGCGTTCGGTCAGGACGTTGGCGCCCAGGCCCGCCATGCGATCCTGGAAGGATTTATCGGCCATGCCTGCTTTCAGGGCGGCGTTCACCTTGTCCAGTACGGGCTGCGGCGTGCCCTTGGGCGCCCACATGCCGTGCCAGATACCGACTTCGAAATCCTTGTAGCCGGCTTCCTGCATGGTGGGAAGATCAGGCAAAGTGGGGACGCGCTCGGCGCTGGTGACTGCATAGGCCTTCACGGTGCCGGCCTTGATGTGCTGGGTGGTATTAGTGGTCTGGTCGCACATGACGTCGACCTGCTTGCCCAACAAGTCGTTCATGGCCGGGCCGGTACCCTTGTAGGGAATCGTGAGCAGGTCGACGCCGATTGCGCTGGCGAACATGGTGCCGCACAGATGACTGGCCGCTCCGATGCCGGCATTGGCCAGGGAGACTTTGTCCTTGTTGGCCTTGAGGTATTCGACCAATTCCTGGATATTGTTTGCAGGGAAGTCGGAACGGGCGATGATGGTCATGGGTACGTCGACGACCAGCCCGATAGGCTCGAAGCTTTCCGACGTATAGCCGGGGTTCTTGTACAGTGACTGGGCGGTGGAGAAGCCGATGTGCATGAGCAGTAGGGTGTAGCCGTCGGGTTTGGCGCGAGCGACGTGACTCACACCGATGGTGCCGCCTGCGCCACCCTTGTTTTCGACCACGACTGTTTCACCCAGCGTCGGACGCATCGCTTCCGCAAGCGAGCGCGCCACAGTGTCGGTGGGGCCGCCGGCCGAGAAGGGAACCACCATGTTCACCGCCCGCTCGGGGTATTCCGCGGCGGCTGTCCCCCCCAGCATGGCTGTGCCCAGGATAAGGGCGGAAGTGAGTTTCAGGGTAAAAGTTTTCATGGTATGTGTTTGTTTCCCGAATACAGTTGTCAAAGGCTCGGCACGTCCCCGCAGGGCTCCTTTTCGCACCGGTACATGATGCTAAGACAATTGAATTGCGCCTGTCGTCCGGGGTTACCCCCAAAGCAGCCGCTCTGTTACGAAATATTTTCTTCCCTTCGCACGTATCGTATCTGCTTCCCTTCGCATGTTTCGTTATGTTGCGTTGCAATAATCTGCCTTGACATGCTGGGCGTGTTCGGCAAAAATGTGTTTTGTGCGGTGCAGCAATCACTTACCGCTTACGGGCTTTGTGCCCATCTCTACAGGTAAAGGAACTCTCATGAGCGCGGTCCCCCAACAAATCCTCGTCAACCAGAAAGCCACTGTCGACAATTTTCTCGCATTCCAGGAAGCGGTATTCAGCGGTTTCGAGAAGTTGGTCGACCTGAACCTGCAAGTCGTTCGCGCATCGTTGGATGAAGCCGGGCAAAAAGCCCAGCAAGCCATGGAAGTGAAGGACGTGCAAGAAGCCGTCAACTTCGCCACCGGTCTGGTGCAGCCCAATACCGAGAAGGCCGCGGCCTACGGCAAGCATGTGTACGACATCGTCGCAGGTGTGCAGTCCAGCCTCACCCGGCTGACAGAAGATCAGTTCGCTCAGGCGCAACGCCAGCTTGACGACACCATTGAGCAGCTCGCCAAGAACGCCCCCACTGGTTCGGAAGGCGCTGTCGCCTTGATGAAGACTTCGCTGGCCACGGCCACGAGCGCCTATGAATCCGCCGCCAAAGTGGCGCGTCAGGCCACTGACGCTGCTGAATCGAACATCGCGGCAGCCACCAGCGCCACGCTGAAGGCAGCGACCGATGCCGCTGAAGCTTCCAAGACGGCCACAACACGCGCCCGTCGCGCGCCGGCCACGGAAGTCTAAGCAGTCGCAGGCTTGCGCCGACCTGCCGGTCGGCACAGGACAAATAACAAGCACCCCGGAAGCTGGGTCATCCTGGCTTTCGGGTTGTTTGCTTTCTGATGGTCAGCGGTATTTTGCGGACTTAAGCGGTCCGCTCACAGCGCCCGGACGCATTCGCCGATCAGCGCCGGCCCACGGTAGATGAGGCCGGTGTAAAGCTGGACGGCGTCTGCGCCGGCTTCGATTTTCTCGCGAGCCTGGCGACCCGAGCCGATGCCGCCCACGCCAATGATGGCGGTCTCGCGGCCCAGCCTTTCTCGCAGACGGCGTATCACGGCCAGGGAAAGTTCATGCACCGGTGGGCCTGATAGCCCGCCGGTTTCATCCGCATGGGGCAAGCCCTGGACTGCGCTGCGCTCGAGTGTCGTGTTGGTGGCAATGATGCCATCGATTCCATGGCGGGGCAGCAGTTCGGCGATGGCGTCCACTTGGTCGGGAGTGAGGTCGGGCGCGATCTTAACCACCATGGGCACGCGCCGCCCGTGCTGGTCCGACAGGCTCTCACGGCGCTCATGTAACGCTCGCAGCAATAGCGTCAGCTCGTCGCCGCCTTGCAAGGCGCGCAGGTTGGCTGTGTTGGGCGAAGAGATATTGACGGTGACGTAGTCCGCATGAGGGTAGACGCTGTCCAGACCGATCAGGTAGTCATCCACCGCCTTGTCAATGGGCGTGGCCGCGTTTTTTCCGATGTTCAGGCCCAGAACACCGCCTTCCTGACGAAAGCGGCTGCCTTGTACGTTCGCGATGAAGGTATCGAGACCCAGGTTGTTGAAGCCGAACCGGTTAATGAGGGCCTGGGCACGCGGGAGTCGAAATAGCCGTGGCCGAGGGTTTCCATCCTGAGGACGCGGTGTAACGGTGCCCACTTCCACAAAGCCGAAGCCAAGCGCAGCCAACGCGTCGATGTGGGCCCCGTTCTTGTCCAGACCCGCCGCCAAGCCCACAGGATTGCGCAGAGTCAAGCCCATGAGTCGGACGCTCCGGCCAACCGCTGCCGGGAACAGCCTGCGCGTGTATTGACAATCGTAGGCCTGCTGAAGCCGCCGCAGCGTGAGCTCATGGGCGGTCTCGGCATCAAGAGAGAACAGGGCGGCGCGCGCCAGCGGATAAGCGTTGAAGAGCAGAGACATGGAAAAGCGTTATCGGGAGGAAGGGGCCGTCCAGCTTCCCGCACGCAGTAGCTGTTGCGGACGGAATGCTGATTTGTACGTCATTTTACGGCTTTCTTCTATCCAGTAGCCCAAGTACAGCCAGGGCAGCTCCAGCCGGCGGCACTGCTCGATCTGCCAGAGGATCGCCCAGGTGCCAAGGCTGCCGGGGGCGTCCGGTTCAAAGAAGGTGTAGACCGCCGACAGGCCGTCGGGAAGGACGTCGATCACGGACAGCATCATCAACTTGCCGTCGGTATCCCGGAATTCGACCAGGCGCGTGTCCACGCGGCTGGTCAAAAGGAACTGCCGGTACTGAGTCTGCATGTCGTCGTCCATGCCGGCACCCGGATGGCGGTGCATTTGATATCGCTGGTAGAGCTCGAAGTGTTCATCATCCCAGCGCAGGCCGGTAGTCCGGGCGGCAAGTTCGGGCTGGCGCTTCCAGACGCGGCGCTGGCTTCGACTGGGCTGGAAATGGGCGGCATCCACGCGTACGGGCAGACAGGCCGTGCAATGATCGCAGTGAGGGCGATAGGTGAACAGCCCGCTGCGCCGAAATCCTTTTTGAACGAGATCGCCGTAGATTTCCGTATCGATCAGATGCGTAGGAGCCGCGACCTGAGATCGCGCCGCCTGGTCCGGCAGATAACTGCAGGGGTACTCGGCGGTGGTGTAGAACTGCAGAATCCTTACAGGGAAGTCCTTGGGATCGCTCATGCGTCGTCCTCGTTTTCTTACGTGCCGCGTACGTTCTGGACACGCAAGCTTCCGTTATACAGCAACTGACCGGCCCGCCACCGAGGTGTCGCTTTCTTCAGCGCTGGCTGCAGCAAGCCGAGAAAGTCCTGGCGGCTCATGGTTGCGGCCCCGAGACTGGCCAAATGCGGCGTGTCCTGCTGACAGTCCAAATGGGCTATCCCATTGCTTTCCAGGAATCGGACCAGATAGGCCAGTGCGATCTTGCTACTGTCCGGCGAGCGCGAGAACATGGATTCACCGAAGAAGAATCCGCCCAGACAGACACCATACAGCCCCCCGACCAGCTTTCCGTCGACCCATGTTTCCACGCTATGCACTTGTCCCGCATCGTGCCATTGTTCGTAGGCTTCAATGATGAGCGGTGAAATCCAGGTTCCCGCCTGACTTGAACGGGGCGCGGCGCAGGCACGAATGACTTGGCCGAACGCCAGGTCTGTCGTCACGGTCACCGCTGCCTGCGGTTCGTTCTCCGCATGGGCTATTTGCTCGAGCTTCTTCCCCAGGGACCGCGATATCTTGAAATCGCCGCATGTCAGCACCATACGCGGATCCGGGCTCCACCACAGGACGGGGTCCCCTTCGTTGAACCAGGGGAACACGCCCTTTGAGTAGGCTTCGGTCAGGCGCGCCACTGAAAGATCAGTGCCTGCCGCCAGCAGGCCCCCGGGCATGGCGTGATCCGGATCCGGAATCGGGGTGTCGGGATCCAGCCAGATCAGACCGCTCACTTCAGTGCCTATTTCGCGTCGGGTTCGGGGAGATCGTAGTGATGGATGGGGAAAACACCCGAGCGGGCGTCTTCGACGTAATGCCGCAATGTGGAGCTCACCGTCCGGAACGATAGCTCGCTCCATGGAATGTCCTCCAGACGGAAAAACGCCGCCTCGATGCTTTCGGGCCCTGGATACAAGGCTTCACTCAACACGTTGGCCAAGTAGAAGAAGTGAACCTGTTCAGCTTGCGGAACGTCGATGATCGTATAGAGTGCCCCCAATTCGATCTGGGCGCCGGCCTCTTCCTGCGTTTCCCGCATGGCGCCCTGGGCGGTGGTTTCGCCCAGCTCCATAAAGCCTGCGGGCAAGGTCCATTTGCCGAAGCGTGGTTCGATTGCTCGCCGGCACAGTAGTACGCGGTCTCCCAGAATCGGTACGACGCCGACCACGTTACGGGGGTTTTGATAGTGCACCGCACCGCATTGCTCGCAGACATCGCGCATGCGATTGTCTTCGGGCGGTACGCGACGCGTGAGCGGTGTCGCGCACAAGGAGCAGAATTTCTGCGCCCTGGGCGCGGGAAAATAAAAGGTCGGCGCTTGCGAAGTCATGGGGAAATTCTAACGAAATCCCGGATGTTCGGGGTGACGGGGCACCCCGCAATGATTGCGGCACATTATCGGCGGCGTGCGCCGCCAGCGAAATGCCGCGCGCTCGCTTTGGACTCGAGGCCTCAGCCAGCGCCGGGTTTCGAGGCCGGCATCGATGTAGAGCGCGGCGTTGCTTCGGACGGCCGGCGCCGGAAGCGCAGCGTGCTTTCAAGTGACGCGCGAGCGCAGGGCCGCAGCGCGACGGCCCCCTTGGAGAAGCCTTGAGTCAGTGTGGAACGCAACAAGACCGGCTCACCGCTGTCTATGCACTGGGCAATCACTTCCGCGAGGTCGGAATTCTGATCCGCCTTCTGCGACGTGCCGGCCAGTTCGAAGCTATCAAAAAGGGTGGTCAGATCGCGCCCGGATACGAGTGCCGGACCACGGTCCGTCGCAGCATACAGGCGCCCCGTTTCGTCCAGGTAGAGTTCGTGGATTTCGTTGACGTCCAACCCGGTATGGGTGCGTAATTTGAGACGTCCCGAGCCGGTATCCGTGGTCGTGTGTACTGTGTAGGGCGCGGCGTCGAGCCGTACATACACCCGCTGCGGGCCATTCTGAAAATACCACTGTCCCGCTTCGTCGCAGGAATAATTTCGGTCCATGAAGGCAAGGATCTGCGGGCTCGTGATGCTCTCGCCAGGGGATTCAGGCTGATTCAGCGCGTCGCCCAGGGGATGCAAACGCCACTGGCCGGCTTCCGATAAAGACAGCCAGCCGAACACCGCCGGTACGTCCGGCCATCGGGCCATGGCTGAGAGGACTTGTGGGTCCATGAAGGCCCTTATTCCTTTTCTTGCTTCTTGATGAAGAGAGGCGTGTCGTCCTCCGGTTTGAGCACGTCATCGCCGGCCGACTGAGGGTTCGGGTTCCCGTCGAACTGAGTGGCCTTGTCGTTCTCCGTCGCTTCCGAGCCGTTTTTCTGTCTTTCGTTTGCTTTCTCTATGCCCTTCTGGTTTTCCAGGGCGATATCGCTTTGAGATTTCATTGCGGCCTCCTTTATGCCGTTCGTCTTTCGAACGGTACACAGCAAGTGCAGTACCCGCTCTTGCGGCGGGCGACTGCTGATCACAGGCGCAAAAAAGCCCGCATGTGCATGTGTGCGGGCTTGGATTTGGAGGCGCAAGCCGGAATCGAACCGACGTACACGGATTTGCAATCCGCTGCATAACCACTCTGCCATTGCGCCATTCTGAATTCGAGGGAAAGCGGGTGTTCACCGCGATTCCAGAGTAGCCAACGATTATACACAATTGCGCAATTCGTGCTGTCGCCCGGCTCGCGCCGTCGACATGTTTCAATTCGCCTGCGTGGCGCTCCAGCCCGCCTGGCCGCTGGCAGACCCCTGCATCTGTTTGCCCGATACTTGTGCGCGGTACTCGTCGTCGCCGGCCCTGAAATGGAGTTGCGAGCCTTCCAGGCGTCCTTCGGTGATGGGAAGGGAGGCCCCGCCTTTTCTCAGCGTACCTTCGACTTTTTGGAATGTCTGCGTAAGCACCAGCTCGCCGTCGGGCGTCTTCCAGTTTCCTTCCACTTTGGCGGGCACCGTCCATTTGTAGGCGATGCAGTAGTTCGTGCAGCCTTCCGCCTGCGCCGTTTCATCGGGCTCCCAATCGCCCATGGTGAAGGAATTCGATACGACGCGCGTACCGGGCTTCATATCGAGAAGAATGGGCTTCAGTCGAAGGTTCAGCCCTGGCAGCAGAAAGAGCGTGACCACTGTGGCATCAGAGAAATCGGACTCGAAGATGTCGGCCTGTTCAAAAATGGCCCGGTCCGAAACGCCTTCTCGAAGCGCGGCGCTTTTGGACAGGGCCACCATGTCGGGGTTGTATTCGATGCCGCGTGCCTTGGCGCCGCGTTTGGCTGCGGTGATGACGGTGCGCCCGTCACCGGAACCGAGATCCACAAGGGTGTCCTGAGGAGTCAGTTCGGCCATATCGAGCATGCGATCCACCAGCGCTTGCGGCGTAGGCACCCAGATTACATCCTTGCCCGACTGTCCCACCGTGGGTTGGAAGGCTTCTGCGGAGGCGGCCGGGGTGGACTGCGCGTTGGAGGCGCCCATCAGGAAAACGGAAATCATTGCGGCGGCAATGTGGCACTTCGTTAGGCGTGTCATCGGCTGCATCTCCTTCGTTAGTGTCGGCCGAAGAGGCTGAAAGCGGCGAGGTGAAGTCTGAACGGTAGCGCAAGTTTGCCGGGCGTAGTATGAAAAATTGCAAAT
>JAEWFK010000019.1 GCA_023388835.1 Pseudomonadota bacterium
TATGTTCTGAACACGAGCCGAACTCGGGCGACACCTGGTAGCTGTCGGCCTTCAGCAGGACCCACCGGTACGATACGGGACAGCTCTCGTTGCCCTTGCTGATGGTGACCAGAGCGGCTTGCGTGTCTGGCATGCTGAAGGCATAGCTGATGTTCAACATGCCACTGATCTGCGGTTCCACCAGGCTGCCATTGAGTTTCAGCTTGGCTTCGTAGATATACTCGCTCTCACCGACTGCAAGTGTCCCGTATGGGGTGGGGAGTTCAATCAGTTTGGGCGCTACCGGCCAGTTCGTCTCTGACGCGGCGAACGCCGTTGCGCCGGCCAGCATAAATGCAGCGGCGATACAAGGGTGCAGGATAGATAAGATGCGCATGGAAATGGCTTGGTAACCACAGCATGAGCGGGGTCGCTCGTTACGCTTCACTCGTTCATTACATTTCATTTTGCATTGCGATGCAAGTACTTACAGCGTCGAGCCAAAATATTTGCTGAGCGTGTCTGCGTACAAGCCCTCGTCCCATCAGCGGAACGTCGCCGCTCATTCATCCATCTGCCGTCCCTGTCTGGGTCGAAGTATGATTGAGGCTTCCGGCGCTGCCTTCGCAGCCCGCCAGTTTTCGCGTTTCAGAGGTCATTCATGTCGCCAAAGCCCGGCGCCGTCGCGGGCGTAGCGGAGAGCGTCACCGGCCAATTGCCGGCCGGCGCTCCGGTGAGCTACCAGCTCGACCATGTCGCTTCCTGCGAGCTTCCCACTCCTTGGGCCGTCTTCCGGCTCCACGCCTTCGTTGATCCTGCCAGCGGCAAGGAGCATCTGGCCATTGTGCTCGGGAATCTGGCCGGTAATGAGCCGGTGTTGGCGCGCGTCCATTCCGAATGCCTGACTGGCGATGGCCTGTTCAGCCAGCGCTGTGATTGCGGGGCCCAACTCGAGACTGCCCTGCGGCGTATAGCGGAAGAAGGGCGGGGCATGGTGCTGTACCTGCGTCAGGAAGGGCGCGGCATCGGACTGGTCAACAAGATACGCGCGTACCAGCTCCAGGATGCCGGTGCCGATACGGTCGAAGCGAACGAGCAGCTCGGTTTTCCCGCCGACATGCGTCGCTACGACCTATGCCAGCCCATGCTTCGGTATTTTGATGTTCGCGTACTGCGCCTGATGACCAACAATCCGCGCAAGGTTCAGGCGATGGAAAAACTGGGCGTGGCAGTCAGTGAACGCGTGCCTATTCAGGTCAACCGCAACCCCTACAACGAGGGTTACCTGAGCACGAAAGCGGCCAAGCTAGGCCATTGGCTGAAGGAAAAGCTCGAGAACTGAGCTTTTCCAGAACTGAGCTCTTCCGTTTAAACGGAAGAGCCGCGCAAGGACTCTGAGGCGCAGAAATCACGCCACCGTTTGCGCTTCCATTGTGGTGTCGTTTGCGGCGGCCGTTACCATGGCGATCTGCTCGCCGGCCGTGCGCAAAGCGGTTTCGCGGCTTTCCCCACCGAGATCCGTCCCTTCGGCGCGAATAATGCGAATATCGCTAATGCCGAAGAAGCCGAATATCGTCTTCAGGTAACTTTCCTGGTGTTCCATCGCCTGGCCTGCTTCAGATGTGGAATAGACCCCGCCGCGCGACAACACTGCGATGACGGTTTTGCCCTTGGCCAGGCCATCGGGTCCTTCGGGGGTGTAGCGGAAGGTACGCCCCGCCTGCGCCAGCCGGTCTATCCATGCCTTCAGCTGGGTGGGAATCGAAAAATTGTAGAGCGGCGCGCCTACGACAATGACGTCGGCCGCCAGGAACTGCGAGACAAGGGCTTCCGACAGCGCGTTCTCTCGGCGCTCCGCGTCGCTGACTTCTCCGGCCGCACGCCTGCGTATGCCCAGTGATGCTGCCGAAAAATGCGGCGGTGTGTCCCGTGCCAGATCGAGGTATTCAACCTGTGCCCCGGGATGGTTGGCGAGCCATTGCTGGACTGCCCGTTGAGTGAGGCCGCGCGAGACAGAGGCGGCGCTATTGATGCTGGAATCGACATGCAACAGTTTCATGTATTTGCTCCGAGGGAATCTGGGGTGATCAATGTAGACATTATCTTCGTTCCAGGTCCGTTCGATAAGCCAGGGTAGATGCGCCGTTCTGTTCCAATAGTGGGACAATGCCGAGTGATGGCAAAGTCTGGGGTGGGCGCGGTTCTCTGCTCAGGGAAGGTGGCACGGCGCAGTCGGAGCAATGATGGCCCAGTTCAGATCAATGAGCGGGCTGTTTTTCGACGACCAGCGTTGTTGGGCAATGCCTCTCCATTGCGCCTGTTCGGCAAGCGCTGTGAGCTCGCTGGCGGGTGGAGCTCCACGGCGTGTGGCGCGGCTATATACCACTAACATGCCGCAGCGCATGGCCTGTTCGGCATCCAGCCACGGCGATTCTTCAGCCCTGCCATTGATGAAGACCTGTACTTGCTCGCCCGTGTTCAGCGCAATGTTTCCGCCCAACCAGGTATCGGACGCCACCACGCGCAGGGGCGTGTTCGGAAGATGTGTCGTCCAGATGCTGCTCATGCTGGCTGCGATCGCGGCCCCGGGGAAGGTGGAGCGGGCGCTGCGGCCCGTCATCCACGCGAGTGGCCCTCGGGCGAAGGCGTATCCCAATGCCATCGCCAGCTGAATGGCAAGGACGATTAGCGCGATACGCCTGAGCGTTTCCCTTTCGTTGCCTCGAAGTTGCCAGAAGAGGAGAAAACCCCAAAGAATGAAGAAGGTGGTACCCCAGGCGGCCACCAGCCTGGTCCCTAGCGCAGTGGAAACCAGCAAAGTGGCGAAACAGGGCGCCACACCCACCCACAAGAGAAAGGACCGGTCCCAAGGAGTGAGGTGACGGGCCCAATAAACGTGGTCATCCGGCTCTATCGCGCAGGCGGGCCTGCGCCTTTGCCACACGAGCCAGGCAGCCCATGCCGCGAACATGGGAGCCAGGCGCGCCAACTGAGTGCCGACGAATGACAAGGCATCATCAAGCGCCTCCATTCTCCCTCCGGCATCCAGCGAGCCACCCGCATAGCGGAAGGGCGCGAAGTCCGTCCCCAGCAACCACCAGAGATGGGGCAGCATGACGACAATGAAGCTGACTGCGCCGAGCGCGACGCCCCGCACGGTGCGGGGGTCACGAAAGCTTCCATGGCGCAACATGAACAGGAAAAAAGCGGTGAACTGGATGATGGCGCTGTACTTTGTCAGCGTAGACAGTGCGGCGACAACGCCGAGCCAGCACCAGCTACTGAGCCGCTGGTAGCGCAGTGCGCGGTAGAACAACCAAGTGCACGCCGCCACCGACCAAAGTTGCGCCGTATCGTGGTTATAGATGGTGCCGCGTACCGAAAAATAGAGCGTGACCGAAACCAACAGGACCGCGGCGGCGGCTTTCGCCGCGCTCGTGAATTCACGACCGAGCAGCCAGATAAACCATAGCGCTGCGGCCGAGGCACTCATGCCGGCAAGAAACGGCAGCCATAGGGGCCGGCCGAACAGCTGCACTAGACCATGCAAGATCCAAGAGGGCAGCGGGGGATGCTTGGTATAGCCCCATTCCAGACTGACGGCCCATACCAGTTCTTCCATCCCGTCAAGATCGGGAGCGGTATGGCTGATCGCCATCAATACGGTCCAGACAGCGACCATGCCGAACAAATAGGCGGAAAGCAGGGCATCGGCGCGGTCGAGCGGCCTCGGCTCAGATGTATTCATTTATTTACACGGCTTCCTGCTACTTACACGGCTTCCTGCTACGGCCGGGCGAATCCCTGTTCGATTCCGTGGCAGGCCACCATTGTGGTGCCATCCGGCAGGGTGGCCGGCATCTCGTTCCGGCAGATGTCGCGGGCATGCGGGCAGCGCGGGTGGAAAGGGCAGCCCTGAGGCGGCTTCAGGGGATTGGGCACTTCACCCGCCACGGGCACACGCCGCTTACCCGTTCCCGACGGGTCTGGGATGGCGGACAGCAGCATGCGAGTATAAGGGTGGCGCGGTTGGGCGAACAGCTCGTCGCGTGCCGCCAGTTCCACGACCTTTCCCAGGTACATGACCGCAATGCGGTCCGCCACATGATGGACGACTGCCAAGTTATGGGAAATGAAGAGGTACGTGAGGCCGAGCTCCCGCTGCAGCCGTTTCATGAGATTAAGGACCTGGGCCTGCACCGAGACGTCCAGTGCGGAGGTCGGCTCATCGCAGACCAGAAACTCCGGACGTGCCGCCAATGCTCGAGCGATGGAGATGCGCTGGCGCTGCCCGCCGGAGAATTGATGGGGATAACGATTTCGGTCGGATGCCGACAGGCCGACCTGTTCGAGCAGAGCATCGACCCGGATATCTCGCTCAGCTTGTGTGAGTCCGCCGTGCACTTTCAGCGGTTCGGCAATGATGCGCGCCACCCGCCAGCGGGGATTGAGACTGGCATAAGGGTCTTGGAAGATCATCTGCAGGCGTCGCCGCAGTGCCTTGCCTTCGCGGCTGCTGAGTCTGGCCAGCGGTTCGCCGTCGAACCGGATGTGTCCGTTCGTGGGCTCGTACAGCCCCACCAACATGCGCGCGACGGTGGACTTGCCGCAACCCGATTCGCCCACCAAGGCCAGCGTTTCACCCTGTCTGATGGTGAAGGACACGCCATTGACGGCCTTTAGCTGAGTGCGGGGGCGTCGCTTGATCACTCGCTCCAGCCATGGGCCGGACACATCGAACCAGCAGCTGGCGTCTTCCACCTCGACGAGGGCGGCATGCGTGTTCATCGTGCGGCCTCCGTGTCGTAGAGCCAGCATGCTGCCAAAGCGTCCGTGGCAGGCATGAGGTCCGGGCGCTCCTGCGAGCACCGCGGCATGCGTGCCGGGCAGCGGGGATTGAAGGCGCATCCGGAAGGAATGGCATTGAGCCGAGGCATGCTGCCGTCGATCTGCGCCAGCGACTCGGCCGCGCTGTGAATGGAAGGAATGGAGCCCATCAACCCGCGGGTATACGGATGCTTCGGTTCGCCGATGACTCGATGGACGGGGCCAATCTCCACCACACGCCCCGCGTACATCACGGCCACACGGTCCGCGGTTTCGGCGATCACCCCCATGTCGTGCGTGATAAGCATGATGGCCGCGCCACGATCACGGCACAGGGACTTCAGCAGATCAATGATCTGAGCCTGAATGGAAACGTCAAGCGCCGTGGTGGGCTCGTCTGCCACAATCAGGCGTGGCTCGGCGGCCAGGGCAAGCGCAATGACCACGCGCTGCCTCATGCCGCCCGAGAACTGATGGGGATAATGATCGAAACGCTCCCGCGCCGCCGGGATGCCGGTCGATTCGAGGAGCTCGATTGCGCGGTTCCGTGCCTGCGTGGCGCTGAGCGGCAGATGGGTGAGGATGGTTTCCACCAGCTGCTGCCCGATCGTATATAGCGGGTTCAGTGAGGTGAGCGGATCCTGGAAGATGGCCCCGATCTGCTTGCCCCGTATACGCCGCATGGCGTCTTCATCGAGCTGGTCGATGCGTTGGCCTTCAAGGACGATCTCGCCGCGGGCGACACGCCCCGGAGGCTCCAGCAAGCTGATAATGGCCGCACCGGTCAGCGACTTGCCCGCCCCCGACTCGCCCACCACGCCGAGGATCTCACCCTTGTCGATGTGAAACGAGACATCGTCCAGCGCGGTCAGCACGCCGCGCCGCGTATGAAACTCCACGCGCAGTCTTTGGACCTCGAGGAGGGCGTTGGAAAGGGTCATATCAATTTAGTCTGGGATTCAGTGCATCGCGCAGCCAGTCGCCCAGCAGATTCACTGATAGAACCAGAAGGACGAGGGCAACGCCGGGAAAAATGGTGATCCACCATTCTCCCGAAAACAGGAAGTCGTTCCCGACACGGATCAGCGTACCCAGCGACGGAGAAGTGGGGGGGACGCCCACGCCCAAAAACGAAAGAGTGGCTTCGGTGATGATGGCCGTGGCGACGTGCACCGTCGCCAGCACGAGCACCGGCCCCAGCACATTGGGCAGGACATGCTGAAAAAGAATGGCGGTGGACGAGACGCCGGTCACCCGGGCCGCCTGCACATATTCGCGGTTTTTTTCCACCAGCGAGGAGCCGCGCACCGTGCGCGCATACTGCGGCCAGCCTGCCAGGGCAATGGCTCCTACCAGCACGGGGAAAGCGATGTTTTCGTGCATGTCGGCCGGGACGGCTGCTCGTACGACACCATCGATGAGCAAGGCGATGAGGATGGCCGGGAAAGAGAGCTGAACATCCGCCACGCGCATGATGAAGGAGTCCAGACGCCCGCCCGCGTAGCCCGATACCAGGCCGAGTATGATGCCGATCACCATGGCCAGCGCCACGGAAGCCAGACCAATGAACAGAGATACCCGCATGCCGTATAGCAGCGACGAGTAGAGATCGCGCCCCTGGCTGTCCGTCCCGAGCAGATAGAGCGGGTTGCCGTTATCCAGCCAGATCGGGGGGGTCAACGCATCGATGAGGTTGATGGTGGCCAGATCAAAGGGATTATGGGGCGCCACCCACCCCGCGCCCAGGGAACCGATCAGTAGGAGAAGCAGCGTGATGCTGGCAATGACCGCCACGGGCGAGCTTCGCCATGAATAGGCCAGATCGCTATCCCACCATTGAGCCATGAGGCGCGCCATCAATGCGCCCCTTTGCGGTGAATGCGCAAGCGCGGATCCACCACGAAATAGAGCATGTCCACCATGAGGTTGATGACGACGAAGATCAATGCAATGAGACAGAGATAGGCGGCCATGACCGGAATGTCGGCGAACTGGACCGCCTGAATGAACAGCAGGCCCATGCCGGGCCATTGGAAAACGGTTTCGGTCACGATGGCGAAGGCGATGATGCCGCCCAGCTGCAAGCCGGTGATCGTGATGACCGGCACAAGCGTATTCTTCAGGGCATGGCCGAAATGGATGGCTCGCCGGGACAGCCCCCTTGCGCGGGCGAACTTGATGTAGTCCTGGCGCAGAACCTCCAGCATTTCCGAACGGACCAGCCGCAAGATCAAGGTAAGCTGGAACAGCGAAAGCGTAATCGCCGGCAGTATCAGGTGTTTCCAGCCGTTGGCCGTGAGCAGGCCGGTGCTCCACCAGCCAAGATCGATGGTCTCGCCCCGGCCATAGCTTGGAAGCCAGCCGAGCATCACCGCAAAAACCAGGATGAGCAAAATGCCGATCAGGAAGGTCGGCAGCGAGACCCCGAGCAAGGAGAGAGCCAAGATCAGCTGCGAAAGCCGCCCCTTGCGGTTCAACGCCGTGTAGACTCCCAGTGGGAGGCCGACGGCCAGCGCGAGCATGGCCGCCACGACTGAGAGCTCGACAGTGGCGGGCAACCGATCGGCGAGAAGGGACGAAACGCTCTGCCCCTGGCGCAGCGAGAGTCCGAAATCGCCTTGGACCGCATTGCCTACAAATCGCGCGAACTGTATGGGGGCAGGTTGGTCCAAGCCGAGCTGCCCGCGCAGGTCGATGCGGTCCTGCTCGGTGGCATCCTGCCCCAGCATGATGGTGACAGGGTCACCGACATACTGGAAGAGGACGAATGCGATCAATGCAACGGAAAGCATTACGCCCACTGCCTGCAGCAGTCGACGCAGGATGAAAAAACCCATGAAGTGTCAGTACCGTGTCAGTCTATGGTGACCCATTCCATGGTGAGCCGGTTATCGGCGCGGTGGACCACGTTCACGTTCTTGCCCATGGCCCATGGGATGACCTGATCATGCAGGGGAATGTGCCCGTACTCGCTCGCGTGGATCTCAAGCGCTTTACGGATGGCCGCGGTCCGTTTGGCGTCGTCGGTTTCGGTCTTCACCTGGTCGATGAGGGCATCTACTTCGGCATTGGAGTAATTGCCGTAGTTGAAGGAGCCGTCGGCGCCTTCACCTTTGCTGCGCAGCAGGCTTTGCAGGGTATATAGCGCATCGAAAGTGGGCACGCCCCAACCGAAAAGGTAGGCACTGGTGTCGTAGTTCTGGACCTTGGGGAAGTAGGTGGCGCGCGGCATGGCATTGAGCTGTGCCTTGACGCCCACCCGCGCCCACATGGCGACCAGGGCCTGGCAGATGGCTTCGTCGTTGATGTAGCGGTTGTTGGGGCAGTCCAGCGTGAAAGACAGCTTGTCGGCGTAACCGGCTTCGCTCAGAAGCTGCTTGGCCCGTTCGGCATCGAAGGACTGGCGCTTGGCCAGGTCTTCGGACCATCCGTTCACCTGTGGCGCGATCATGGTTCCGGTGGGAGCGGACAGCCCCCGCATGACGGCTTTTTTCAGGGCTTCGACATCAATGGCGCGATACAGGGCCTCGCGCACGCGCACGTCGGCGAACGGATTGGAACCCTTCACGGACGAGTATTTAAGCTCGGGGCTTTTTTGATCGAGCCCCAGATAGATGGTGCGGTATTCGTTGCCTTCGACGACTTTCGCCTGTTGGCGTAGGCGGTCAAGGTCTTGCGCCGCTGGATCGAGCACGAAATCAATCTCACCGGACAGCAGGGCGGCGGTGCGTGTGGCGTTTTGCTTGATGGGCGTGTAGGTGACTTTGGTCACGTTGCCCTTTTTATCGGCCTTGCCCCACCAGTCGGTGTTCTCCTCGAACACGGTGCGGACGTCGACTTCGCGCGAAACCAGCTTGTACGGCCCGGTACCATTGGTGTTGCGGGCGGAGAAGGTTTCTTCCTTCTTGGAGAAGTCCTGCGGTTGGGCGGCATTGTTCTTTTCCGCCCAGTCACGGTTCATGATGAACACGTTGGTGAGCTGCCTGAGCAGGACAGGGTTCGGGCCTTCCGTTTCGATTTCCACCGTGTGGCCGTCGACGGCGCGAACGTCTTTGATGCCGTTGACGTAAGCCTTGAAGTGGGACGTAGGCGCCATGGCGCGCTTCACGGAAAACACTACGTCGTCGGCTTCGAAGGGGGCGCCGTCGTGGAACTTGACGTTCTCGCGCAGCGTGAACCGCCACAGCGTGGGGCTGGGCTGCTCCCATGCGGTCGCCAAGCCGGGAGCAAGTTCGAACTGCTCGTTGTACTGGACCAGCGGCTCGTAGACGTAGCTGGAACCTGCGATGGTCAAGCCCTCGTTTTGAGCATGAGGATCCATGGTAAGGATATCGCCCTGGCTAGCCCAGTGCAGCGGTTTGGTATGGCCGGCGACCGGCACGAGTACGGCGGCGGCCACGGCAGTGGCAATGAGCGTGCGACGCATGAGGCGGATCCTTACGAAAGGTTGAATCGTAAGGAATATAGGAAATGTGCAACAGGACGGTCAACCATGTGTTTATACCTATACGGCATACTTCCTGATCTATATGGCCGGGAGTATTCAACGCCACGGCATGTCAGTTGCTCGAGAAGCATCATCCAAGGCAACAGGGGACGGCGATGGCATGGCAAGCACTTTTCGGCGAGAAGGCGACGACGAAGCTGGCGGGTTTCTTCGACACGGAGCAGCAGTTGGAGACGGTGTCCTCGGAGCTGCGCCGCGTGAGCGGCCTGCAGAACCCGCAGCTGTGGGTGGTCCATCCCTATGACAGCAACTTTGAGCGCAAGCTTGAGCCGGAAACTCAGGGAGTGGCTCGCACGGCGGTAAAAGCTCATTTGGTGCTGGGAGCCGTGGGCCTCGTACTGGGGGTTGCGCTATGGGCGGTGCTCTACGCGATCGGGATACCCGCCATACAATCCTCTCCTTATTACAGCGCAAGCGTCATCGTGGCCTTTGCGACAGTGGCAGGCATGCTGCTGGGCGGGCTCGTGACCGCGCGCCCCGATCACCAACTGGTTATTCGGGCAGTCGAACAAGCCAGCAAAGACGGTCGCTGGTCTCTCGTGATGCACCCGCGCGACGAAGCACAATGCAAGTCAGCGGAATCGGTACTGGCTGCAGCGAAGGTGGAGACTGCCCGAACGATATGAAACGCAGACGCTTCGAACTGGGCCCTGAATTCCGTTCTTTGCTAGGGTTAACCCTGAATCATCTGTGAAATAATCCGGCTTTACCATTAGTAAAGTGATTATCCGGATGTTCAGGAACTTACAGATTTCGAGGGCGATGCTCGCATTTGCAGGCGCCTTCCTATGCTTTCAGGCTTTGCTCGGGGGCCTTGGATACTACGCCATGGAGCGCGTGAACGGCGATCTGCGCACCTTCTATCGAGATGCCGTGCAACGATCAGATGCGATCAATGCGGCGTCGCTTTCCCTCGTTGCCGCGCGTACTGATCTGAGCCGCTACTCATCGCGTGTCTCGCAAGGCAAGGCGAACGACACCTCCTCCTTGCTCACGGCACGCCGGCATCTGGACGAGGCTCGTGCCAGCTTTGCGCGTTACGAAGCCACGCTTGACGAACAAGACCGTCAGGCCCATGCGTCCCTCATCGGCGCCTTCCAGAACTACCGCAGCAATCTGGAAGGCGTGGACCGCGTGCTGGTAGCGGGCGATATGGAAGCCTATATGAAGCAGGGCACACAGGGCGTGCAGGACGCCTATATGAAGGCGCGCGCCGAGTTCGCCGGCATGTCCGAGGCGGAGACGAAGGCGACGGTCGTTGGTGCCGCTCGTTTCCACGAAACCTTCATTCTTGCGCTGGTCGTTCTTCTCGCTTGTAGCTTGCTGCTGACGGTCGGCATGAATCTGATGGTGCAGCGCCGCGTGGTGCAGCCGCTCCGGGAGGCGGGAGAGCTGTTCAAGCGCATCGCCGGCGGCGACCTGACTCATACCGTGGTGCAACGGGGCCGCAATGAGGTCGACGCTCTGTTCGGTTCCATGATCGCCATGCAGGAGAGCC
>JAEWFK010000053.1 GCA_023388835.1 Pseudomonadota bacterium
TCGAAGGCTACAGAATCTGCCGCCGCCAGCCCCTTGCCATGTTCTTCTGGAGCATGACGCTGGGCGTGCTCATCACCTTCAGTTATCTGGTGCCGCTATTCGGACAGATGGCGCTCATCATCGCCACACCCAGCTTCACCTTCATGACCTTGTCGGCCTGCCATCGCATCGCCGCAGGACAGCCCATGCAGCTGGGTATGTGGGGCCAGCCCTTGCGCGACGGTCACACCCGCAAGCGCCTGTTCATACTGGGACTGGCTTATCTCGCTTGCTGTATTGCGGGCGGCATCATCGCCACCCTGCCCTTTCTGGACAGCCTGACGGCGGCCATAGACAGCCAGGATCAGATCGACGAGCTGGCCTTGCTACAGGCGATGCGGGCCCCCATGATCACCTTCGGCGTTCTATATCTGCTCATCTCCATGCTGTTCTGGCATGCGCCCGCGCTGATCGGCTGGCACGGCGTTCCCATGAGCCAGGCTCTGTTTTTTTCTATGGTGGCCTGCTGGCGCAACAAGTGGGCCTTTCTTCTCTATGGCATCAGTTGGGCGGCTATCTTCTTTGCAGTGCAGATGACGGGCGCCCTGCTTTCAATGATCGGCTTTCCGCCCACTCTGTTGCAGCTGTTGATGACGCCCGTGAATATCGCCGTGGCCGCCGTGCTTTACGCGAGCTTCTATCCTGCCTACGTCAGCGTCTTCCGATCGGCGCCTTGAACCGCCGGCGGCGCCGCGAAGTCCGGGCGGCGCTTCTGAAGAAAGGCCTGGGTGCCTTCGTGAAATTCGGCACCTGTAGCGGCAACCTTGAAAGCCTGCCTTTCCGCTTCGAGCTGCTCGGGAAGGCTGCGTAGGGTTGCCGCACGCAATAAGGCCTTGCTGCGGCCAAACGCCTGGACGGCCCCTTCGGACAGGCGGGAGCACAGTTCCTCGCTGCGAGAACCCAGTTCTGCTGCCGGCACCACCCAATTGACCAGGCCGAGATCCAGCGCCTGTGGCGCGCTGATGGTGTCGGAAAGCAGAGTGATTTCCATGGCCTTGCGCAGCCCCACCAGTCGCGCCAAATGCCAGGATCCTGAGGCATCCGGGCTCGCGCCGATCTTGGTGTAAGCCATCTGCATGCGCAAATCGTCCGACGCCATGGCCAGATCAGCGGCCAAGGCAATGCTCATCCCGGCGCCCGCCACGGCGCCATGCAGCACAGCCACCACTGGGATGGGCAGCTCGGCCATCTGCGCCAGCGCCTGATGCAGCGGCTGAATGATGCGGTCGGGATTGGCGACGGGATCAGCCACCATCTGGGAAATATCTCCCCCCGCCATGAATGCCCTGCCTTCGCCGCGCAGCACCAGCACGCGGATCGATGAGTCGGCCGTCACCGTCGCAATGGCTTCCTGGAAGGCGACGGCCATGGCGATGTTGATGGCATTGAGCGCGCCGGGGCGATTGAAGATGATATGGGCAACGGAGTCGCGGACTTCGAACCGCAGCTCTGAATCGTCCTGGGCCTTGTTTTGCGCTGGCTTCGTATTGTCGGCCGGGGACTCTTTCTCAATCGTCATGAACGCTCCTGCAGTATCGCCGCCAGTTGCGGGAAGGCGGCTTTCAACATTTCTTCAATGAAAACATCGGGCGCAATCCGGCCCTGCGGCTTGTACCAGCGGACCATGTGGTTCATCCCCCCGAGCACGTGCTTGCGCAATAGTACGGCATCACCGGCGATGAGGCCCGCCTCCACGGCATCGCTGATGGCGCGATGCCATAAAGCTTCGTAGGCGTTGCTGAGTCTTCTTATGCGTGTCTTGCCTTCCGGCGAAACGCTGCGCCACTCGAAGATGATGGCGTGCATGGCGTCGCCGCCCGGGCCATTGATCAGACTGTTCATATGCAGCCGGAAAAGTCCGGATAGGCGCTGCCCAGGCTCGGCATGATGGTCAAGCAACGCCTTGCCCTCGTCAATAACGGACTGGATGCCGTTGGCCATTACCGCCAGCAGTATCTCTTCTTTGTTTCGAAAATGGTGGAACAAGCTGCCCGACTGAAGGCCGACGGCCGCGGCGAGTTCTCGGACGGTAGTGCGCTCGTAGCCATGCTCGCGGAACATACGCGCCGCAGTAAGGACAAGCGCGTTTCGGCGACCGTCCTCGGGCGCCATGTCGGGCCCGCGCTTCTCGGCGCTCGTCGATTTCATGTGTAGAGCGCCTCGATCTCGGGCTGATAGGTCTGGTAGATGGTGGCCCGCCGCACTTTCATCGTGGCCGTCACTTCGCCGTCGTCGTGATCCAGTTCCTTGGTCAATAAATGAAAGCGGCGGATGCGCGAGACTTCAGCAAGCTGCGCATTGGCGGCGTCCACTTCAGCTTCGATCAAGGCTCGGACATCGGGATGCTCCGCAAGCGAGCGGAAGTGGGTGAAGGCGATGCCCCGGGATTCCGCCCATTTGGAGACAGTCTCGAAATCCACCTGTATCAGCGCGGCGACAAACTTGCGCCGGTCCGCGACGACGATGCATTCTTTGATGTAGGGGCTGGCTTTGACTGCGTTCTCGATCTCGGAAGGTGTCAGGTTCTTGCCACCCGCCGTGATCATGATGTCCTTGATGCGGTCGACGATATGCAGTGAACCGCCTTCTTCGCGCACCACGTCTCCGGTCATCAGCCAGCCGTTTTTCAGCACCGAGCGGCTTTGTTCCGGATTCTTGTAGTAGCCCGCAAAGACGACCTCTCCACGCACCTGCAGCTCGCCGTCCTGGCCTATACGGCATTCGACGCCTGTCGTTGCCGTTCCCACCGAACCCCATTGGATGTCGTGCAGCGGTTGGCCGAGGATCATGCCGGTGGACTCGGTCAGCCCATAGACTTCAATCAAGGGCACGCCCAGTGTTCGGAAGTAGCGTATGACCGCCGGTGAGATGGGCGCAGCACCCGTCAGGGCGACCTTTGCCTTACGCAGGCCAATGAAATTCAGCAGAGCTCGCAGCACCAGCCAGTACCAGAAGCGGTACACCCACCGCTCGCGCAGGCTGCGCTGCTCAGGGGCCTTGTGGGCAAAGGGTGCGCAGTCCCGTAGTGCGCGGCCATACATCGCACGCAAGGGTGCGCGGGCTTCCTGCATCTTGATCGTGATGGCGGCATGCAGCTTTTCCCAAATGCGCGGTACGCCAAGGAAAAGCGTGGGCGCCACTTCGCGCAGGTCTTCCTGCACGGTGCGCACAGATTCCCCGAAGTTCACTTGTGTACCCAGATAGACCGGCACGAAGGTGGTGAGCATTTGCTCCGCCACGTGACACAAGGGAAGGTAGGACAGGTGGCGGGCCGAGGCGTCGAGTTCGAGCCTATCGACGATGCCAGGCACGACCGCCCGCATGTTCCGATAAGTGATCATCGCCCCCTTGGGTTTACCGGTGGAGCCGGAGGTATAGATCATCAGGCCGACATCGTCGAGCGACTGACGCGCGAGCACCTCTCCGATCAGTTTCCCGTGCGAACCCGCTCGCTTCCGGCCCCGTTCTTCCATCTCGGCGAAGCTGCAGATGCGCTCACGCAAGGCTTCGGGGTAATTCCGGAAGCCCTTGGTCTCCACGACGACTATACGTTTCAGACGAGGAAGCCGATCGAGCGATTCGAGGACCTTCTCCGCCTGCTCCTGGTCTTCGCACACCACGAGGTCGACATCGGCGTGCTCGAGCACATAGCCGGCTTCGGAAGCCGGGCTGGTCGGATAGACCCCCACCGTCACCGCGCCGATGGCGCCCGCCCCCATTTGCGCCAGCACCCATTCCAGCCGGTTCTCGGAAATTACGCCGATATGCCCGCCCTGATCCAGGCCGAGGGCACTCATGCCCAGTCCGACGTGACATGCCCGCTGCCAGTAATCCTCCCAGGTATACGGGTTCCAGACGCCAAAGTCTTTCTGCCGGATGGCGATTGCCCCCGGCGACTTGCTTGCACGCTCGCGCAGCATTTGAGGCAGGGTCAAATCGGCGGGCTGAAAGGAAGCACGAGTCATGTTGGCTGCCTCATGAAAGCCAGCGCTTCCTGCGCTTGTAGTGCTTGACGTCGCGGAAGCTGCGTCGTTCACCGCTTCCGCCCATTCCTAGATAGAATTCCCGGACGTCGGGATCGTCGGCCAGGCGTTCGGCAGTTCCGTCGATCACGACCTTGCCCATTTCCATGATGTAGCCATAGTCCGCGATGGCGAGCGCCACCGAGGCGTTCTGTTCCACGAGCAACATGGCGGTGCCCTGCTCCGCGTTGATGCGGGCAATGATGCCGAAAATGCTTTCGACGAGAACGGGAGAAAGACCCAGCGAGGGCTCATCCAGCAGCATCAGCCTGGGGCGCGCGAGCAGCGCGCGCCCGATGGCCAGCATCTGCTGTTCTCCCCCTGAGAGGTAGCCGGCCAAGCCCTTGCGCCGCTCGTGCAGCCGCGGAAAATACTCGTAGACCAGATCAAAATCGGCCCGCTTGGCATTACGCCCTTCCAGCGCGTAAGTGGCCGCAACGAGATTCTCCTCCACAGTGAGATCTTCGAACACCCGTCGGCCCTCCATCACGTGACTCATGCCGCTGCGCACCAATGTCTGCGGCGCCGCGCGGCCGACATCACTGCCGTCATAAGTGATTCGTCCGCTCAACAGCTCGCCGTCTTCCAGTTCAAGCAGGCGGGACACGGCCTTCAGCGTGGTGGACTTGCCCGCGCCATTGCTGCCGAGCAGCGCCACCACTTGTCCCCCGGGAACGCTGAGCGACAAGCCGCGCAAGACCTGTACGACCTTGTTATAGACGACTTCGATGTTATTGAGCTCGAGTATCATGCGCGCGCCCCGCGGAAGAACGCCTGTCGTTTCCCCATGGCGAGGGCCCTAGTGCAGGACGATCCAGTCGGACGCCGGCACCATCTTCTTGCTCTCGTAGTCCGCCCGATAAATGCGGCCCACCGGCACCGAGTTTCCCTTGATGGAGATGGGCACGCCGATGATGCCGCCCGTATCGAAGTCCTGAATCGACTGCAGCGCAGCCTTGAGATTGGCGGAGGTCAGCTCTTTGCCGTCTTCCAGGGTGCGCTTTGCCGCTTCGGTCATGAGCATGGCGGCCATGAATCCCTGCATGTAGGCCGTGCTCTGGTATTCCGGCCGCATCTCGCGAATCTTCTCCAGCATGGGGGCCTTCTCTTCATCGTAGTAGTAACGAAACGGCATGACGCCCATGAATCCGTCCGCGTTCTCGCCCATCTTCATGACGGTGGAATTGTCCATGGTCCAGAAGGTCCCCATATAGCGGCTCTTCAGCCCCATCTGGCGCCCTTGGGCGATGAACTCCGGGATGGGCGCGAGGACGTAGCCGTGGAAAATGGTGTAGTCGGGATTGGCGCGTCGCAACTTGAGCACTTCTGTCGACACATCGACGCTACCGGGCGGCGTCATGATCTCCGCACCCACTTTCAGTCCCAGCTCCTCGGCGCGCTTGCGCGAAGTTTCCACGGGGTCGCGTCCGAACTCCGTGTCCGAATAGACAAATGCCACGGTGGCACCGGGCTTTTCAGCAGCGATGTATTTCAGCAGTATGCCGAACATCTCGGTATAGTCGGGCCCGACCAGAAACTGCGACGGAAACTTCGCGGGATTATTGATCTCGGTGGCGAATGACGCCCCCGTCATGAGGATATTGCCCGAGCGATTGAGCTCGGGATTGATGGTCTTGGAAAAACCGGTCGAGTCCCCGTAATACAGATTCACCTTGTTCTGACTGGTGATCTTCTTGAAGGCGGCCACCGACACATCCACCTTGTAGCCCGTGTCTTCAGGCACATAACGCACTTTGCGACCCGCTACACCGCCTTGTTCGTTGATCATCTTCACATAGTCGCCGATACCGGCGTGTATGCCCACGCCCGCAAAGGCGAAGACGCCGCTCATCGGAATGGAGCCGCCGATGACGATTTCGTCACTTTCCTGCGCGGACGAGGGCGGCACGACCGACAGCCCCAGGCACAGGCTGAGCGGCGCGGCCCAGCGACTCAGGAAACGGGGTAATCGGGGGAGGCTATGGCTCATGCGTTTCTCCTGGTGGATGAGATGCCGGGCCGCTCAGTTGCGGAACGGCCAGAGATGAAAGAAGCGTCGGACGCGTCGCCAGACTTCTGCGAGGCCGTTGGGTTCGAAAATCAGGAAGCCCACAATCAGCAGCCCGAACACGATGGTGCGGACCGGCGAAACAAAGCGCAGCGTGTCGCCGTCTATGGGCAGCCAGCTCACGGCGAGCCGCAACACTTCGGGAACCATCGTCATGAAGACGGCGCCCAATATTCCCCCCAATATGGTTCCCATTCCACCCACGATGATGGCGGCCAGGAAAAAAATGGACATGATCAGGGGAAAGCTCTCCGGTGTAACCACCCGGAAAAAATAGGCCCATAAGCCCCCCGCCACGCCGGCGTAAAAGGACGACAGCCCGAACGACAGCAACTTGTAGCGCAACAACGGAATACCCAGGACTTCTGCCGAGATGTCCCGGTCGCGGATCGCGATGAAGGCCCGCCCGATCCGGGTGCGAAAGAGGTTCGCCGCACCGAGCACCATGAGCACCGTGACCGGCATGATCAGCCAGTAGATGCGAAAGGACGTGTCCAGCGAAAAGCCCAGCACCTGCGCCGGCGGCACCGTCATGCCGCCCGTACCGCCGGTAAAGCCGGAGTTCACAAACAGAAAATGCGCAAGGAAAGAGGCTGCAATCGTCACAATGGCGAGATAAAGCCCCTTGACCCGAAGAGACGGAATCCCCACCACGATGCCGCCCAGCATGGCCGCTCCACCGGCTGCCAGAAGATTCAACAGGAAAAAGCTCCCGACATACTGCTCCATTGCCGCGACCGTATAGGCCCCCAGCCCCATGAAAGCAGCCTGTCCCAGGCTGACCAAGCCGGTATAGCCGGTAAGAATGTTCAACCCCGTAGCGCTCGCCACATGGATGGACACCAGGCAGGCCAGATAAAGCCAGTAGTCGTTCGCCATGAAGGGATAGACAAGAAGCACCACGGCCAGCACGCCCATCCAGACGCGCTGGGTGGACGAGTCGAACAATGCCTCGTCCAACAGATAGCTCTCCTTGGCGGTACCAATTCGCATGTGTCAGAGCCTCTCTATTTCGCGAGTGCCGAAGAGCCCATAGGGACGAATCATGAGCACCGCGACCAGGACCAGGAAGGTGACCAGCAGCTTGTACTCGCCCCCCAGATAGGCGCCGGCCAGGGCTTCAAGCACGCCGATCAGCAGCCCTGCCAGCAAGGCGCCCAGCACGCTGTCCAGGCCGCCGACAATCACCACCACCAACACTGATAGACCGAAGATGCCCATGGAGGATGAAATGCCGCCTATCGCGCCCACCGCAATGCCCGCGACGGCCGACAAGGCCGCCGCAAGAATCCACGCGAGTGAGAACACACGCGGTACGTTGATTCCCATGGCGTAAGCCGCCCCTTGGTCGGTCGCCGTGGCCCGCAACGCCACGCCGCCGCGCCACCACCGGAAGATCGCCAGGCTGACGGACACCAGCAGCACCGCCACGACAAAGCTGTAGAAGATCTTGGACGAAATAAAGGCTTCGCCGATGAAGATGGGCTGATTGGGGATGAATTCAGGAAGACGACGCTGATCGGCCGTCCATACCATTTCTACCAGCCCCACCATGATCGAGCCCAGGCCGACGGTGACCATGAAGACCGAAATCGGCGACTCTCCGAGCATGGGCCGGATCGCCAGGCGCTCCACCACGCCGCCCAGCAGGGCGCTGACCACCACGGCCGCCGCAATGGCCGCCGGCACCGGCCATTGCAGGCCCGCTGCGAACGCAAAAAAGGCATAGGCGCCCAGCATGAGCATTTCACCTATGGCCAGATTCACCACCCGGGTGGCCTTGTAGATGATGACGAAGGCCAGGCCCGCCAGGGCGTAGAGCCCGCCGCCTCCGATGCCGGCGAGAATCACTTCCAGAAGGAAAAGCCAGTCCATCAGGCCACCTCGCCGTGCGCGGCCGCCCGCGGTGAGTCGGGCCGCCGGCCGTCGCGGTGTGCTGAGGCTGACGCGGGGTCGGAGGAAGCCCCCGGCACGCCGTGTCCGGTGGAATTCGCAGCTTTGGCGCGGCCCCTGCGGAGGCGTTCGCGTAGTTCGGTCACATCGCCCGAACCCAGATAGGCCCGAATCACTTCAGGATCAGCCTGCACCTGGGCCGGAGAGCCCTGAGCGATCACCTGGCCGAAGTTCAGGACCACTACATGGTCCGACAAATCCATCACCAGACCCATATCGTGTTCGACCATGAGGACGGTCACGCCCCACTCCGCGTTCACATCCAGGATAAAGCGCGCCATGTCCTCGGTTTCTTCCCGATTCATCCCCGCGACCGGCTCATCCAGCATGAGGACACGCGGTTGCATGGCGAGCGCCCTGGCCATTTCGACACGCTTCTGCAGACCGTAAGGCAAGGACGCGACGGAGGCATGCCGGATATGGTCAATCTCCAGGAAGTCGATGATGCGCGCCTCGATATCCGCGCGCAGCTCCATTTCCTCGCGCCGAGCCGCGCCGAAATAAAAAAGACTCTGGAAGATGTTGGTCTTGAGCTGGCAATGCCGGCCCAGTTTGATGTTGTCCAGCACCGACATGCCGCGGAACAAGGCAATGTTCTGAAAGCTGCGAGCCAGCCCCAGGCGGGCGCGTTCAGGCGCATGCAGGGTGGTAATGTCTCGGCCTTGGAAAAAAACCGACCCCGAAAGGGGTCGGTAAAAGCCGGAAATCGTATTGAAAAGCGAGGTTTTCCCGGCCCCGTTAGGGCCGATGACTGTGGTGATGGAGCCGGGGAGGACGTCGAACCCGACCCCATTCAATGCCTTGACTCCGCCGAATGCAAGCGTCAAGCCTTCCACCCGCAGGACAGGATCCGCTGTCGCCACTCATGCCTCCTCGTCGCTGTATTTCACCGCCGGGGTTGCCGCCGCTGCTCTGCCGGGGTGCTGGATAGCGCCCGAGCAAGCGCTCGGTCGAACAATGCAGGACAGCGCTCATTCGGACAAGCGCGGAGATACCCTGAGACGCAGTGCAGCATGGATACGCACCAGGTAATCAGGATGACGCGAGCAATACCCGGCCGGTAGTTCCAGCACCACGCACGCGCGCTTTTCCCTTACGGCCCGCCACGGTCGAAGCGCGTGTACGCAACGACATTCACCGCCATCGGCATCCAGAAACACGACGTCTATTGCATGATCGAGGAAAAATGTGTGGACCGCAGAACAAGGCATAAGCACCAGTGCTTCGTTTTGCGCAAGAGGAAGGCCAGCGTGCAGCCCAAGGAAGCGCCGCCAAAAGGTATTGGCCCATCGCAAGCGCAGAATGGTGCTCATTCGGCGAGCACCATGAACTTGGCCGCGATGGGAAACGCAATGATGAGGAAAGAACAGGGAAAGATGCAGAAGATCAACGGAAACATCATCTTCACCGGGGCCTCCAGGGCGAGCTTTTCTGCACGCAGGAAGCGCTCACTGCGCCGCTGATCGGACTGGGCGCGCAGGACCGGACCCAGGCTCATACCGGACTGGTCGGCCTGTGCCACGGCAGCCACGAAATGGTGCAAGGCCGGCAGATCGCAGCGTTGAGCCCAGTGCCCCAAAGCTTCCTGCCGCGACATGCCTGCGCGCACATCAGAAAGCATATGATGAAGCTCCTCGCGCAAGGGTCCAGGCGGTCCGTTGTGCGCGGCTTGCTGGAGAGCGCCATGCAGATTCAGTCCGGCTTCCACACATAGTGTGACCATGTCCAGCAGAAACGGGAATTCGCGCGACATTGCCAGGCTGCGCCGCCTGATGCGCTCACGCAGTCTCTGTACCGGCCAGCACGCCACAATCATGCCGGTGATGATCGCGCAGCCCAGAACAGAAGGTAAGGAAAGACCGCGATACGTCGCCAGCGCGACGGCAGCTCCTGAAAGCAGCGCAAGCACACACTGGAACGCGCAGAGATGATGCGCCGTCCAGGGCGCACGCATTCCGGAACGATGCAACAGAGTATCGAGCCTGCGGCGTAGCCGCCATGACAAGAAAGAACGACAGATCGGTGCAAGCGCCTCGATCCAGGGCCACAATATGCGCAAAAGCCGCGAACGTGCTGCAGCGCTATCAAGGGCCGCGACGCCAGCGGGTGCCGCCGTGATCGGCTTGCACAGCCACCAGCAAAACAAGCAAAGAGACAAGGCGGCCAAGGCCATGCTGAGTCCAATCCACATACTGGAATCTCCCGTGATCACCCATGTGAAACGCCGAACCGCTGCGGCATGTACACGGCTTCCCTAGACCTCGATATTCACAATACGGCGCACAATAAAGACGCCCGTGCACTCCAGGACGGCGATCATCCCGAGTACGGCCCAGCCCACAGGACTCTGCCAAAGCAAGGCCATGGCGTCCGGGTCCAGCGCATGCAAGGCCATGGCTAGTCCCGGAGGCAGGCAGGCCATGATCCACGCTTGCATACGCCCTTGCGAGGTGAGCGCGCGGATCCTGCCCAACAACTGCAAGCGCGTGCGCAGAGTGTGCGAAATGCGCTCCAGTGTTTCAGCCAGGCTGCCGCCAGTTTGTCCGGCTACCTTGATGGCCGCGACGAACAGACCCATGGATTCTGTGGGAACACGCGTGTGCAATGCATCGAGCGCGTCGTTGAAGCGCATTCCCATGCGTTGCTGCTGCAGAATGAGGGCCAGCTCTTGTCCGAGCGGCCCGGCCACATGCTGCATGACTTGGCGAAGCCCGGATTGCAGCCCGGAGCCGGCGCGCAGGGCGCCGGCCAGGGCGAGCAGGAAATCCGGCAGCTGTTCGTCGATGCGGCGCCGGCGGCGGCGGCGCGCCCACGCTAGCGCGCCCCATGGGAACGCCAGTACCGCGCCGGCGACGGCGCAAGCGGCCAGCAGCGGCGCACCCATGGCGACGAGGAGACCGGCCAGCGCCAGAGCCAGAGCAAGGTTGGCACCCCAAAGCTGAGCAGGGTCCAGAAACAGAAAAAAGTCCGCAAGCCCATGCGCCGTCTCATGCTGAAAGGCCTGACGATACCGCGCATACTCGTGTTGCAGCCGCTGCAGGGCGAACCATGCCGCAAGGGTGGCCAGGACCCCGGAGGCCAGCATCAGTGTCAGGATCGCCATGCGTTTTCCTTTTCATGTTGCACCACCGTGGTCTGACTCAGCCACTCCAAGGGGATAAGTTCCGTGTCCTGTTGAAAACATTCGGGCAGCACCCCGCATCCCTCGAATCTCGGTTCGTTGTCGGGTCGGTAACGGAAGAGTTCCTGAGTCTGAATGCGGCCGGCTTCGATTCCAGTCACCTCGACTATGGACGTGACCAAGCGACGACCATCGGAGAGTCGCGCCTGCTGGACGATTAGATCGACCGCCGACGCAATATGCTCGCGAATAGCGGCAAGGGGCAGATCCATGCCGGCCATGAGAATCATGGTCTCGAGGCGGGCGAGCGCGTCGCGCGGTGAATTGGCATGCAGCGTCGTTAACGAACCTTCATGCCCCGTATTCATGGCCGATAGCATGTCGAACGCTTCAGCGCCCCGGCATTCCCCCACAATGATGCGATCAGGCCGCATGCGCAGCGAGTTGCGCACGAGATCGCGAATGTCCACCCTGCCCTTTCCTTCCGCATTCACAGGACGCGATTCGAGCGCGATCAGATGTTCGTGGTTCAGGCGAAGCTCAGCGGCATCTTCGATGGTAATGACGCGTTCACTGGCGGGGATGCGATTTGACAACACGTTGAGCAGGGTCGTCTTGCCCGAACCGGTGCCGCCCGACACCAGCATGCTCTTTCTGCTTGCGACACAGACATCAAGAAAGGCAGCCATGTGCTGGTCGAGGCTGCCGACGTCCAGGAGATCCTGCATGTCCAGGCGGCGCTCGGGGAACTTGCGTATGGTGAGACAGGCACCGCGCAAAGCAATGGGCGGAATCACGGCGTTCACACGGGAGCCGTCGCGCAGTCGGGCGTCGACCATGGGCGAGGACTCATCGACGCGCCGCCCCAAAGGGGCGACGATGCGGTCGATTACAGCCACAACCGCCTGTTCACTACTGAAGCCGCGCGGGTGGCGCAACAAGCGGCCGGAGCGTTCCACGTAGATTTCCGAATGTGTATTGACCATGATTTCGCTGACGCTACGATCCGCCAGCAAAGGTTCCAAAGGCCCCAGGCCGACCGCTTCGTCCACCACCTGCTGCAGCATCTCCGCATGGTCGACTCCGACGGGGAGCTGATCGTCTTTGATGAGGATATCCGACAACACCTCTCCCGCTTCACGTCGCAGAGCTTCATCGCTGAGCGTCAGGATGTCGCGCCGTCGCAGGTCCAGCGCGTCAAGCAGCGCTTTGTGCAATCGCCTTCGGTGGTGAACGAAGTCATCGCCCTGCACATCGACAGGCGTTTCGCATGGAGGCAACAGACGCCCGGCCGCTTTGGCGGGACCGGGACAGACATCGCCGAGGCCATGGTGATTGAGGACGGAGGCAGAGAAAGCACGTTCGTCTGCGTCGACGCGGCCCTGGCCGCCACACGGAAGCGACGGCACGGCTGAGTCGCTGCCTGCCAGACGCTGCGCCATCTCCGGCCGTGGCTGATGGTCGCACATAGGCATCCGGAGAATATGGATGCGACAGGGCCCGATGATGATCTCATCGCCCATGGCCAGCGGGCCGTGCTGCGTGATCCGCCGTCCGTTCAGATGGGTTCCGATCAGGCTGCCCAGATCCTCGAGAAACAGTATCCCGCCACGCGAGACGATACGGGCGTGCTGCCTGGCGACGCGCCAGGACTTCAGCCGGAGCCCGCAAGAGGGCTCGCGGCCGATGGATAAAGGGACGGGAAAAACCCCATGGTCGCCGCGGCCGTCCTCGTAGGCCAGTTCGAGTTCCAACATAGCGTCTCTCATGGTGTTCTCCATTGTCCTCCGACCCCCGCCCAGGGTTGCCAGGTTGAACCAGACGTTGCGGCGGGCTGAGTAAACGGCGGCTTTTCGCGAATGGGGACGTTCAGAAGAGGTGAATCGGGGAATCTTTCGCGAACAAGCTCAGCGCTGCGGCGTACGCGCCGTTCGACATCAGGATGATCCGCGGATACGAGAACCGGCGTGACAAAGACGGCAAGCTCAGTATCGTTTCTCTGCGTCTTCGTTGAGCGGAACAATGCACCGACCACGGGCAGAGAACCGAGGCCTGGCACGCTGTCGACGTTGCGGGCGTCGTCACGGGAAAGGAAGCCTGCCAGCACGAGTGTCTGTCCGGAGCGCACATTGAATTCGGTGGAGGCACGGCGGGTTTTCAACGCCGGACCGTTCTCCACCGAGAGCGCATGGTCCACCGAGCTGACCTCGACCTCGATACGGGAGCGGACGATGCCGCTGCGTTCGATCCGGGGCGTAATCCTGAGGGACACGCCGTAGGGCTTGAACGCGGTATTGGTGGAACCATTGGCGTCGGTGGTGGAATACGGCACTTCGCCGCCCGCCAGGAACTCCGCCGTTGAGCCGCTGCGTGCCAACAGCTGAGGTTGCGCAAGCATCATGGCGTGGCCTTGTTGCAATAGTGCCTGTATCTGCGCGGACCAAAGCGCGCTTGCGCCCAGGTAGCCGGCGGCCATTCCCATCGGGAACAAGGCAGGAACGACGTTTTCGCCCGGGCGGTCCGCCAGACGGCGGCTGCCCCCGTCCCAGGCGACAGCCGCATTGAGGCCGCCGGCGGCGGGAGACTGCCAGCGTATGCCGAGCTCCCTGATCAACGAACGGGGGACCTCGAGTACCTGCACATCGAGCAGTACCATGCTGTCCCACCCTACCTGACCGGTGAAGTTCAGCAACTGAGGGTAGCGCCGTGATAGTTCATCGACCCTCAGCAAGTCATCGTCAGAGAGGCTGTCGCCTTCCACGAGCAGCTTGTCGCCAACAGTCGAGACCTGGATGCCGGGAATGCGCCCCAGCACCTCACGCAGTTCCTGCTCGATGCGCCGGGCCCCTTCCGGCGCGACCTCGACATCGTAGTGCTGGCGGCTCCCATCGGCGGACCATATCTGCAGTGCGCTGGAGCCCTCATTGCGCGCGAATACGATGACTTCCTTCTCTTCCGTTGTCACGGCATTGAGCACGTGACCGTCCCCCACGGCAACACGAGCAACCTCGGGCATGGCCAATACGCGGACTTCGCCGACCTGCATGCGCAGCGTAGAGTCGGCGCGCCCAATGGCCGGCGACAAAAGCAGGGCCGGCACAAGAAGCGCAGTGCCCAGTGTCACCCAAAGCGAACGACCGGAGGCGTGCATACGCTACTCCATGGAGATCGGCTGCCCACCTTGGGCGAAGAGATCGGTGTGTTCTCTCGCCTCGCGGTCCGGGTGGGCATCCGGCGGCAGTGACTGCTGCATCAGCCAGGCGCTGGCAAGCTGTTGAACATGAGGCAGGTCGAAGACCCCGGACGGATTACGCACAATAGGAGCAGCCGGCGTAAGCCGAGGCACGTGACGTTCACTGCGGTTCCCATAGAGCACGGGTGCTCGCGACGACGAACGCGGCGGCGGACCTTGCGACACCCCGATGAGGCTGGCCAGGTCGCCCCGCACGGCCCTGCGCGTAGGCTGATCGTCGTTGGGATGCCTGAGTATCGCAGTGATGGTGCCGCTTTGCCGAGCCGCCACCAGTTTCACGGCATCTTCGGGCGATGCATCGAGCGTGACCGTGGCGAAACCGGCGGCGTGTTCGACCGGCCTTTCCGACGGAAGCTGCGTCCGCCCGCCGGTTGCAAGGACCAGGACGCCTTGCAGCAAGGGGGCGGTGATCCGCCGCCGCTGATGCTCGAAGGAAACGTACAGATCGATGAGGTCGCCGGGTTGCAACAGGCCCGACACGGAATTGATCGCATCCACCGGCATGGTGACGGCCCTGCGGCCTTCGCCCAGCTGACTGGAGAAGGACGCGTCGTTCGCCACACGGCCATGCACAGGCAAGACGAGATCGCCGGCTCGCAACGCACTGCGCAAGACCATACCCGTCAGTCGAATATGGTGGGCCGCATCGATACTCTCGCTGGGGACCATGCCGGCAGGGAAGCTGCGGCTGGCAAGGTGCTCAGCGCTCAGCCGGGTTCCGGCCGGCAAATCGTAGGCAGCCACGACTCGAGTGACGACGGGTGTTCGCGCATCGGCTTCCAGGCGCTGTACATGGCCTTGTATATGCTGGCGTGCCGACCAGGCTGCGGCCAGACCAGCCAGCGCCGCGATTGCCAGCACTGCGGAAGACCGGCCAAACCGGGCCGGCGAACCGAGCCGGAATGCAGTACGAAAGCGCGCCATATCAGTGCTCCGGCATGAGGACGGCGACAGCCATTGAGCCGGCCCCGTGCCCGGGGACGGGAATCAAGCTCAATCCATTTCCGGACGGTCCGCCTTTCTGCCTTACGGGTCCCGGCGTGCGAGCGGAGACAAGCCCCACAGAAGCGGCCGGGCCGAATTCGAACGTTGTGAACGGTTCGAGCTGCAGACCCGCCGGAAAACTTCGCTTAGCGGCTCTTGGCGGGCCGGCTGGGATATGCGAGGCCGCCAAAGCCGGGCCGGGACCGTGAGCAGGATCAAAGTACAGTGCCGATACATAGCCTTGCGCGCCATCCGGATGCCCGTGGATCTGCGCAAGCCAATGCGCACCGGATGCAACGCCAGTAAGGAAAATGCGTCCGTCCGCCACGATAAAACGCTCGTAGGCCTTGTTCGTTCGAGCAAGTTCACGCGCTGCAATGTCGGGCGACATGGCGCTCGTAAAGGACTCTATCGTCAGGCGTTGACCGTTCACCATCACACTCCAGCGGTCTTCCATGTCGATACGCGCCAGGCATGGCGTCGGTCCAGCCAGCAGTGCCATACCGAGCAAGAAACTCATGAGTGTTCCGCGAATGCCGCCAGTAATCGAAAGAAGCGATTGCATCTCAGTCTCCTACGTAGTCTTCAATCAAATGGGCCGGGACACGACCGCTCCAGGGGCTCAGCCAACGGAATTCGGGCGCCGCCCGGCTCCACCCGGAGTCGACGCCTGATGCGCGCCCCGCGATTTCATGAGCCGATGCCAGTGATGCGGCCTCGGCAGTTCTCCAGGCCAGACCCGAGGAGGCGACCCGTGCCTGGGTGGCGTCGTCTGTGGCAGCGTGACCGGCACCGGTCAGAATGCGGGTGCTGCGGCTTAAATCCGGATAGGGAAGATCAAACTGGCTTAGTCGCAAGAGGCCATCACGGACACCGCCTTCCCCAGCGCGACTCGATTCCGAGAACTTGAGTGCGATGCTTGCGCGCAGGATGCCGGTATCGTCCACGGCCCAGTCGCGCCGCAGCACGGAAGCGCTCGCAAGCCCGGCCCCCGGCTGTGCCTGCACGGACAAGCGCTCACGGCGATCCCAGCTCGGTTTGACAGCAGTCGCTGGATTCAAAACGGGCTGACCGCGCCTGTCTGTCCAACGGTGTGCCCGGCCCGAGAAAAACTGCCGGGCAAGATCATGTCCCGGATCGGTGTACCCGTGCTCAAGCGCGTCGGCGGCCGTGCGCGTGGCCAGGAAGGCCGCATGCCGGCCAGCATGCGTTGCGGACAACGCCATGTCCTGATAGTGAGCCAGCCAGTGCAAGGCGACCCAGAGCACGATCAGACCCAGCATGGCGACCAGCGCCTCGGTCAAGGCCTGGCCGCGTTGCTGGCGAACCGCTTGTTCGCTCCCGCGCAACCGTGCCTGCCAATAAGGATGGAAAGTGTTGGGCAGTTCGCGACGCCCGTCCCCGCGGGCATGTGGACGCCGAAAATAGGATTCAGCGGCAGAATGCGAGGTGAATTCGAGCCCCCCGCGCCCTGCCCGACTGAGCGAAACAGTGAAATGCGCCACGGGTCTGCCGCGTGCCGATGCCAGATCGTGAAACAGGGGCAGACCGCCGCCCGCCCACTCGCGCCGATCACTGTGCGCCCAGGAATTTGCCAGTGGATTGGCATTCCCGCCCGAAATATCCCAGCGGGTGGATTCGCGCACCCAGCGCCAGAAGTCTTGATCGGCAAAGTTCTCGGGCGGGTTCTCGACATAAGGCGCGTCGAGCAGCACCGACTGCCTTGGCGGCACCCAGCCCCAGCCCATGGCGTACTCGCGGAAGTAACAGCCTATCCATCGGTTGGAGCGCACGGCGTGATAGGACTGCGTATCAATGGACTGCCAACGGCCGCCTTCGTCCAGCACCGTCTGCCCCCGCCGCCTGAGTTCATGACGGCGGGACGGACAGCGTGCATCCACGGGAAACAGGCTGCGAGTCGTGTGGTCCCGTGGGCCAAGGAACGCATAGAGGCCGGTCAATTCCTGGAGGAACGGGCGCAGACGCGGGTTCCCCGAGTAAGCTGCCAGAAAGCCCGGCAGCGTATCAAGAGTCACAAGCATTCGCCCGGCGTCTTCGCCGGGGAAATTCGCCTGGATGACCTCTCGCATGGCTTGATCGCGCTGAGAAGCCAGGTTGGTCGCCACGCTTTGTGCAGCATGCGCCAAGATCGAGCGCGACAAGCGATCATGCTGGGCGTATGCCGACGCCAGCGATGCGTGTTCCGCAGCGCTCAGTTCCAGCCCCGCCGCCTTGAGCGCGCCCAGATAGGCAGCCGCGTGGTCGGGTCCGAAATGCATTCCGATCACGTAGGCGGGCGGGTTCGCCATGGATGCGCGTGTAGCTTCGGTTCCTGCGAAATGAGCGAGCGAACCGAGCGTGACCAGATGCGCCATGGCGACCTGATGAGCCATTTGTGCACGATGGATGTAGGCAAGCATATTGAGTGCGCGAGCCTGGACCAGGGCTCCGCTGTATGCCGCGGCGTCCAGTGCGTGGTCTTGTTTCGCCTTTTCCGCCACGATCATGCCCGCGTCGAAGTACCGCACGAATGCCAGTGCGACAGCCCCCGCCAATAACATGCCCAGGACAAGCGCTTGCCCGTCTTGTCCGCGCCCATGCAATGCGGGCGCCCGAAGCGACAAGGTGCCGCTGCTCATTGCCCGGCGTCCGCGTTGCCAGTGAACGATTTAAGCGTGCGTGCCGCGGTCTGGCCCGCTGCGGACTCCGCAGCCGATTGCGCCATGCGCGATTGTTCGGAACCATCTTCGCCCGCCAGTTCACGTGCCATGGCCGCGGTCTGCGAACGGACCACCTGACCAAAAAGCTGATACACCGCAATCGCAGCAACAGCCACGAGTGCGACCACGATGATGTATTCGGTCATGCCCTGGCCGCGCTGGGCTTGCTTCTTGTGTTTCATGTCCGCCCTCCTTCGAATGGAGAACAGTTTGCCGCCGGCCGCAAGCCTCGCCAATTCGCGAATGCCGACACGGACCAATTAATGATCATCCGCCTGCGGGCGGGCGCAGCTCATGGCATCCCTGCAGGCATGGCGCCGGACCGGCCGTCTGCTAGAATTGCCGGCTTCTCCATGTGGCCTTTGCTTCGGCCCGCAGCCTTGCCCGCCCGGGCCGAGTATTCGAGATGTCGTACACCGCCCTGACGCTGATCATTCTGGCTGCGCTCATCCATGCGACATGGAACCTGCTGGCAAAGCGCGCCGCCCACGCCGGGCCCATTTTTGTCTTTGTTTACACCGTCATTTCAGCAGTGGCCTACCTGCCGTGGGTCGGCTGGACGATCATGAACGGCGCCGTGTCATGGACGCTGCCGGTCATCGCCTGCATCGCGCTGAGCGGCGCACTGCATCTTGCATACAGTCTCTTCCTGCAACGCGGCTATCAGGTGGCCGACCTGTCTGTCGTGTATCCGATCGCGCGAGGCACGGGTCCGATGTTGTCCACGATTGGCGCGTATCTGCTGCTGGGCGAG
>JAEWFK010000076.1 GCA_023388835.1 Pseudomonadota bacterium
TTTACATTCGGTATCCCTCATTGACGCGTATTAGGCCATGGCCTATAAAAGCAGCGCTGGTTTTAAGTAGCACTGCTGTTCCAAAATGCATATCAACGAGGAGACACCCGATGAAGAGCAGCTCCACTTCTAGCATTACCGAAGCGTCTGTACAAACCTCGCGCCGCCGCTTTCTGGGCGGCGCCGCCGCAGGCACCGCCGCCGCAGCCACGCTGGGCTTTCCTGCCATCGTGAAGGCGCAATCCCCCACGAGCTTCCGTTTCCAAAGCACCTGGCCCACCGTCGATATCTTTCACGAGTTCGCTCTTGATCTCGCACAAAAGATCAACGACATGTCGGGCGGCGAGCTGAAGATCGAAGTCCTGCCGGCGGGAGCAGTCGTTCCCGCATTCTCGCTGCTAGATGCGGTCGCCAAAGGCACGCTCGACGGCGGCCACGGCGTGTTGGGCTACAACTACGGCAAGCAGAACGCCCTGGCGCTGTTCTCGTCCGGCCCCGCGTTCGGCATGGACGCCAACATGATCCTGTCCTGGTACAAGTACGGTGGCGGCAAAGAACTGCTCGACAAGCTGTACGATTCGATCGGCATCAATGTGGTGTCCATCATGTATGGCCCCATGCCCACGCAGCCATTCGGCTGGTTCAAGAAACCGGTCACCAAGGTCGAAGACCTGAAGGGCCTGAAGTTCCGTACCAACGGCCTGGCCATTGACCTGTTCACGGCCATGGGCGCCGCGGTCAACGCCCTGCCCGGCGGAGAGATCGTACCGGCGCTGGACCGCGGCCTGCTCGACGGTGCCGAATTCAACAATGCCACGTCTGATCGTCTCCTGGGATTCCCCGACGTCTCCAAGGTGTGCATGCTGCAAAGCTTCCACCAATCGTCAGAGACCTTCGAGGTCATTTTCAACAAGCCCAAGTACGATGCCCTGCCCGACAAGGTCAAGGCCATCATCGCCAACGCTTGCGAAGCCGCATCGGCCGACATGTCGTGGAAAGCGGTCGACCGCTACTCCCAAGACTACATCAAGTTGCAGAAGGAAGACGGGGTCAAGTTCTACAAGACACCCGATACCATCCTGCAACAGCAGCTCACGATGTGGGACGAAATCGTTGCGGAAAAGGCCAAGACCAACCCCATGTTCAAGGAGATCGAAGAATCACAGCGCGCCTTCGCACAGCGTGCTCTGGCATGGGACATGGACACCAACAACAACCGTCGTATGGCTTACAACCATTACTTCGGTCGCCGCCAGCAAAAGAGCTGACCCCCCGGTAGTCCACATGAACACCATCGCATACCAAACGATGGTGTTTTTTTGCCCCATGGGTCTGCCGCACCCGGCTGGCCTGTGGGCATGTAACGGTAGCGCCGCTCGTCGGCAGCAGGTAGATTTCCATGCAGAAACTGTTGCTCACCATAGACCGTGTGAATACCCGACTGGGCCAACTGTTCGGCTGGTTCGTTCTGGCGCTCACGCTTTTCGTCACTTACGAAGTCGTGTCTCGCTATATGTTCTCGGCGCCCCATGCCTGGGCGTTTGATGCAATGAACATGATGTACGGCACGCTTTTCATGATGGCCGGCGCCTACACGCTGTCCAAGAATGGCCACGTGCGCGGCGATGTGCTCTATGGGTTCTTCCCTCCTCGCTTGCAGGCCGGCCTCGATCTGGCTCTGTACATTCTGTTCTTCTTCCCTGGAGTCATCGCCCTGTGCTGGGCCGGCTATTACTACGCCGCCGAATCCTTCGTGATCCGGGAGACCTCGAGCCTCACCACAGACGGTCCGCCTCTGTATCCCTTCAAGGCCATCATTCCGATTGCCGGTATCACTTTGCTGTTTCAGGGTTTTGTCGAAGTCGTCTATTGCGTCGCATGTCTCAAGCAGGGCTCCTGGCCGCGCCGTGACAAGGACGTCGAAGAAGTGGACGTCGACAAACTGAAAGACATGGTCAATGCCGAAGACATTCGCAACGATCCGCCCCTGACCATGGCCACACAGCGATAGCAAGGATTCCGACAATGAGAAAAGAAGTCTGGTTCGGGCTATCGATATTGATGGCCATTGTCATCGGCATCGCGATTCTGATGCCGTCTCCCGGGAACATCACCAATGGGCACCTGGGGTTGCTCATGCTCGCCCTGATCGTGGTCACCATCATGTTGGGCTTCCCGACCGCCTTCACCCTGATGGGCATGGGCGTGATGTTCACCTTCTTGGCGTACAGTCATTTACCCATGCAGTTGGCCGTCGAGCAGACGCTCGATCTCATGGTGCTGCGCGCGTATTCCGTGATGACCAACGACGTGCTGATCGCCGTGCCGTTGTTCATTTTCATGGGGTATCTAGTCGAACGCGCCAACCTGATCGAAAGGCTGTTCAAGAGCATGCACCTGGCCATGGCCCGCATTCCCGGTTCGCTGGGCGTGGCGACCATTGTCACTTGCGCGGTGTTCGCCACTGCCACCGGCATTGTGGGGGCCGTGGTCACGCTCATGGGTCTGCTGGCCATGCCCGCCATGATGAAGGCCGGTTACAGCGTGCGCCTGACCGCAGGGGCGATCACAGCCGGCGGCTGCCTGGGCATCATGATTCCGCCTTCCGTCTTGCTCATCGTCTACGGTGCGGTGGCAGGCGTATCGGTCGTGAAGCTCTATGCCGGCGCCTTTTTCCCGGGGCTTATGCTCGCAGGCCTGTACGTGCTGTACGTCATCATTGTGGCCAAGATTTCCCCGAAGTCGGCGCCCCCGCTCAGCGCTGAGGAACGCCGCGTCGACCTGCCACCGTTCGCGGAAACTATCAAGAACACCATCAGCAACAAGGCCTTGCCCGGCCTGGTCGGTGCTCTCAAAGGCAAGCGCAACATTCATGTCCCTACAACCACCCTCCTGCGCCATTTGGCGATGGTCCTGCTGCCGGCAATTGTCTTTGTCGCCGCCATGGGGCTCACGTACAAGAGCGTCACCGCTCCGGTCATCGCCGAGGAATATGGACTGCAGGAAATGGGCTTCGGCGGCTTCGATGAAGGCAGCAATCTCTATGGCGGTGGTCTGGCCGAACCCGAAGGCGCGGAATCCCTGGGTGCGCTGAGCCTGGGTGCAGAACCCGCGGAAGAACCAGCCCCCGCAGCCGCCGAGCAAGCCCAGCCGGCCGAAGGCGAAACCGGCTTGGCCGCCACTCCGGCGCCCGGCTGGTTCTGGATTCTGCTCGCTGTAGGCGCCTTGCTCATGTTCGTCTTCTATGCCATGTTCACGTTCGCGCGGCTGGAAGTGTTCAAGATGCTGCTGTCATCGTTTTTCCCGCTGGCCATCCTGATTGCCGCAGTGCTGGGCAGTATCGTGTTCGGCTTCGCCACGCCCTCCGAGGCGGCGGCCATGGGAGCGTTCGGGGGGATCCTGCTGGCGTTCGCCTACGGCCGCTTGAATATGGACATGATGAAGGAGTCGGTCTACCTGGCAGCGAAGACCAGTGCGATGGTCTGCTGGCTGTTCGTGGGTTCGGCGATCTTCTCTGCGGCTTTCGCTCTGCTGGGCGGGCAGGAAATCATCAATAGCTGGGTCCTTAGCATGGACCTCAGCCCGGTGGAATTCCTGATCATGTCGCAAGTGGTCATTTTCCTACTGGGCTGGCCGCTCGAGTGGACTGAAATCATCGTGATTTTCATGCCCATTTTCCTGCCGCTCGTGAATCACTTTGGCATCGACCCGCTGTTCTTCGGGCTGCTGGTGGCGCTGAACCTGCAGACGGCCTTCCTGTCGCCGCCCGTGGCCATGTCCGCCTTCTACCTGAAAGGCGTCTCTCCGCCTCATGTGACGCTTAACCAGATCTTCCTCGGCATGTTGCCATTCATGGGGATACAGATCTTTGCCATTGTGCTGATGTACATGTTTCCCGGCATCGGCCTATGGCTGCCTAGCGTACTTTACTAAGCCGCCCCCCGCTCGGGTATCGACCGATACCCCCTTCCGAAGCCCGTGCCGCGTCAAGCGAGCACGGGCTTCATCGTCTAAATGTAACTGTTCATATCTGAGTGTATGATCGACGTTTTTCATGTTTGAAGTAAGTTGAGCGAGACAAGCAACATCCATGCGCAAGAATTTCCCGATCACCCAGACAGAAACGCGCTTGAGAGCGGATCAATACCTGATTTCCAGGACCGACACGAAAGGCATCATCACCTACGCTAATCCGGCTTTCACTGAGGTAAGCGGATATACGCGCGAAGAACTGGTGGGCAAACCTCATAACCTCGTACGTCATCCCGATATGCCCCCGGCCGCGTTCGAGGATCTGTGGGACACATTGGCGGCCGGAAAGCCGTGGATGGGCATGGTGAAGAACCGTCGCAAGGACGGGGGCTTCTATTGGGTGCTGGCGAACGTCACTCCCATTGTCGAGCATGGCGAAGTCACCGGCTATACCTCCGTACGCATCCAGCCCACCCGCTGTCAGATCGCGGAGGCTGATGCTTTATATCGCAACATCAACGATGGAACGCTCAAGGGTTACACCGTGCGCGAAGGCGAGCTGGTACCGACGGGGTGGCGGCGTGCCCTGCGCGCTGCCGGCATGCCGTTCCGGTCGGAGATACGCGCTCAGATTCTTCGCATGACCGCGTTATCCTGTGCCACCACTGCGGCCGCTGTATGGTTTGCCGTGAACGGCGGCCTTCCTGAAAGCTATCGTATGCTCGCCTTGGCCATGCTTTCTGCCGGCGTAATGGGAACCGTATTATCCGGATGGCGGATTTCATGCCGCGCGACTCGACCTCTGCGGGATGTGACCAACATCGCCCGCCAAATCGCCGCAGGCGGTCTGCAACTGCAGATCGACACAACGCATAGCGCCGACATCGGGAAGCTGTATTTCTACATGGAAATGATGCGCCGCAGCTTGGTGGGCATTGCACACGATGTACTGTCCAGCGTGACAACCGTCACCCGGACTTCTGAAATCCTGCACCTGGACAATCGCAACCTTGGCCTGCGCACACAGGAGCAATCGGATGCACTACAGGAAACCGCCGCCAACATGGAAGAACTCAGCGCAACGGTGCGGCAGAACGCTGACCATGCAGTACTGGCCAAAGAACTGTCGGACAACAGCATGCAGATCGCTCAGCGCGGCGGCGTGGTAGTGAACGCCGTAGTGCAATCCATGGGACGCATCCATGAGAGCTCCCAGGAGATCGGCGACATCGTGGCCTTGATTGAGTCCATCGCTTTCCAAACCAATATTCTGGCACTGAATGCGGCTGTTGAAGCGGCCCGAGCAGGCGAGGCGGGACGCGGGTTTGCCGTCGTCGCGTCTGAAGTCCGGAACCTGGCGCAGAAAAGCGCGCAGGCCGCCAAGGAGATCAAAACGCTGATCGGGGAATCAGTCACCCGGATGCAAGACGGTGCGCGCGAAGCCGACCATGCGGGCAAGACGATGCAGGAAATTGTAGAGGCCGTCACCCGTGTTACGGAACTGATCGGTGAGATTTCCCTTGCATCGGCCGCGCAGACCAGTGGCCTGGATCAAATCAACCAGGCCGTGAATCACCTTGAAGGCAACACCCAGCAGAACGAGCATTTCGGCCGGCAACTCGGCGAGAACATCGACTTGCTGGCTCGCGAGGCGGAGACATTGCGCTGCGCCATGGGGGTCCTGAGCACGGGCGAACGAGATATTCTTCCGCCGACTCGGGGTATTGACGAGGCCCGGGCCGACTACGACTACGGCCTGGAAGAGCGGGACATGCGGCGGGCAACGAAGCTTCCAGGGAATTCCGCGTCCCGGCACGTCGCGCTGTCGAACTGAACGCCCTCATCCCACAGCAAACGGGGCGCGGTTGACGTAACATAAGATGTCTATGGCGAGCCAAGGGTTCGCCGCCCTCCTCTTTCCGCCGGCCCTCCGGCGTCAATGCCGCCGCTCCATGAAGATCACTGCCGCAAGCATTACCCCCATCGAAACCCGTCTCGATCTATTCGATGTCTCTCCCATTTCCATGTGGCTGGAGGACTATAGCGATCTGAAGACCTTGTTCGATCAGTGGCGGGCCGAAGGGGTACAGGACATCCGACGCTTTTTGCTTGAGGACCCGGAACGTATCGGCATGTGTTCACGAAGCATACGGCTGCTTCGAGCGAATGCCCGCACGTTGAGCCTCTATGGCGCGGCGAGCTTTGAGGAATTGGCTGAGAAGCTTGAACTGGTGCTGCGGGACGACATGCACGCTGCACATATCGACGAGCTGGAACAGCTGTGGTCGAATGCGGGCCGCTTTCAGAGTCAGACCGTAAATTACACGCTGGACGGCCGGCGTCTGGATCTTCTGCTCAAAGGAGTGATCCTGCCCGGCCATGAACGCGGGTGGGAACGTGTCCTCGTCGTCGTGGAAGACATTACCGAACTCGAGAACGCAAAACGTTTGCTGACGGAGAGCGAGCGATACGCACGCGGCCTGTTCGAACAGGCGCCGGTGTCGCTCTGGGTACAGGATTTCTCCGAAATCCGCCGCCGGCTCAGCGAGTTGCGGCAACGCGGCATCACCGATTTCCGAACCTTTACCGACGTCCACCCCGAGTTCGTGGAGCGGTGCATGAGTGAAATCCGGGTGCTTGATGTGAATCATCATACCCTCACGCTCTTCAAGGCCCTCGACAAGGCAACCCTCTTCACTCGGCTGGACGAAATTTTTCGCGAGGAAATGCTGGGACAGTTCCGCGAACAGCTCATCGAGCTATGGGACGGAAGCATCTTCCAGCAGCGGGAAGTGACCCACTACACCCTGGACGACCACAAGCTATACACCCACATGCAATTCTGGGTGGCCCCGGGCCATGAAACGCAATGGGACCTCGTGCTGGTTGCACTGACCGACATCACGGCACGCAAGAAAGCCGAGAATTATCTGGAATACCTCGGGCAGCACGACGTGCTCACGGGCCTGAAGAACCGTTCCTTCTTCAACGAGGAAGTGGAGCGTTTGCGTCGCAAGGGCGTCTATCCCGTGACTGCCGTCGTACTGGACATCAATAGTCTGAAGCAGGTGAATGATGAACTGGGCCACGCTGCGGGAGATTCCCTGCTGCGACGAACCGGTGAAGTCATTCTGCAGGTGATCGACAAACCCGTTCAGGCTTCCCGCACAGGCGGCGATGAGTTCGTCATCCTCATGCCGGCTTCTGATAAGGCGGAGGGCCAATGCCTGATGGATAACCTTGAGAAGCTCATGGCGATCAACAACCAGTATTACACGACCTTGCCCCTGAGCCTGTCAGTGGGCATGGCGACTTGCGACTCCGCCGAAGGCCTGGACGACGCGCTGCGCCGGGCCGACCTGGCTATGTACGAAAAGAAGCGTCAATATCACGCCCTGCTAGCGAATCGACGAGCCGACGACTGAACGGCACGCAACTGAACGGCGAGGCGGAGTGTTGCCCCGTTCTCCCACCCCGTAGCTCCCTGCCCGCGGCTCAGATATCCTGTCCGAAGGTGCTCGACATCGCGGATCGTCTCCGCAGCCAGCACACCGGCAGGCCCAGAACCAGCACCAGCAACCCGAGCAGCGTCCCGGCTCCGGCATATGCCACACTGGACCAGAACAGGCCCAGACACACGACCGCCAAGAGCAAAGGCATGACTGGATACAGAGGGACTCTGAACGGCCTAGGATGATTCCGGTCGATGCGCCTTAGTCTGATCAGCGCCAGAGCGGTCAGGGCCATGAACAGCCAGAACACGGGCGATGTATAAGCAACCATGGCTTTGAGCCCGCTCTCTGTATAGGCGCCGAACAGGATCAGCCCCAGCGTGATGGTTCCCTGCAGCCAAAGTGCACGCACCGGCGTTTCCCGGCGTTCGCTCCAGGCTCCGAGCGGCCTCAATGCAGGGACATCCCGACCCAGCGACACATAGACCCTGCCCCCGGTAAATATGCATGCATTCACGGTGCCCAGGGCGGTGCAGCATACCAGCAGGCTGAGCAGCACAGCCGCCCACGGTCCTGCCAGCAGCCGCGACATATCGGCACCCACCGCGGGAGAAGTGCGCAAGCCCTCCAGGCCGAAAACCTGCAGATAGGCCAGATTGACCAGCACGTACAAGGCGACGATCACCGCAGTGCCCAGCAGCAACACGCGCAGCATATTGCGGCCGACATCCCGAATCTCACCCGACAGATACGCCGCTTCATTCCACCCGCCGTATGTCAGCAATACGAACACCATGCCCATGCCTAGCATGCCGGCCAGCTCGCGCAGCGAAGCGGAACCCGCGGGAGCCGGTGTCAGGCCGTCGGCATCACCCATCGTCAAACCCGCCACTGCCATGGCAAGCAGCGCCACGACGGACACCACGGTGAGCACCCACTGGACCGCGCGAGATTCCGTGCTGCCCAGCACGTTCAGCACAGTGAGCGCGGCCACTACCAGCGCTGCATACAGCGCCGGACCGTACTCGCCCAAAGGAAGCAGGACTTGGGCGTAGTCTCCAAAAATGAAGGCGACGGCGGCGATCGCACCTGTCTGGATGATGGAGCATCGAGCCCATGCAAAGAGCAGTGCCAGGTCCGCACCCCAGGCCCGGCCCAGGAAGACGTACTCGCCGCCCGCATCGGGATACGCGCTGCCCAATTCTGCATAGCAGAGAGCCCCCACCAGCATGACCAGGCCCCCCGCCACCCACAACCCCATGTAGGCGGCGGCATTCGGCGCATTCTGGGCCACCAGCGGGGGGAAGCCAAAAATACCTATGCCGACAACCACCCCCACAAGAATGGCAACGGCGTCCCACATAGATAGTCCCTTGCCTGCCACGGAGCAAGCGGGAGAAGCCGTCGTTGAAACCGACATCGCAGAATCTCCCGTCACGGGCGAGCACCCTTACTGTAGGGGCGGGAAGCGCCCGCGGCGGCCGGCGCAGCCGCTATGAAGCCGCTACCGATCAAAACGGCAGCTGGCGCCGCCCGCCGCAAACCTGAACACAAGAACGCCCGGGAAATCGCCATGGTGGTTTCCTTTGCATGTGGATGTGTGGACCGAACGGCGCCACAGCAGCAATCGTCACGCCCATTACGGATGCCGTGAACGGACTTTATACAGGACGATTATTGCTGCATCAATTGCCAGCAGCGGACATGGAAGCCACAGCTCCCTGTTCTGTACGATGGAAATGGACATCTTCGTGGCCGGCGAAGAGGGCCCTCATACGCCGCTCGACATCAAGCTTCGCACTCACCAAATGAACGCAGACCCCCTGCCTGCGGAAGTGATTGCACAGGCGAGCCATCACTTCCAGGCCGGTTGCATCAATCAGATTCACACCCTGCATGAAGATATAGACGGCGCGCACTTCGGGGCGGGCGTCATACAGATCCAGAATCCGACGCTCGAATGCCGGTGCGATCAGGTAGTCCAACGAACAGTCTGGCCGCACCGCCAGACATCCAGAGTGCAGCGGGGAAAGATTCCACACGTTTCTATCACGCAGGCTGTGATCTGCATGCCGGCCGAGCTCAACGATGCGGGGATTGAGCCGACGGTAGACGAAAATCAGCAACGATAACAGCAGGCCGACGCAAATTCCCCAATACATGGAAGGCGCTGCCAGATAGGTGACGATCAAAGTGGGGACCGCCACCAGCAAGTCCCGGCGCGAGGTCTTCCACAACATTTTCCATGGCTGCAGCTTGAATAAGCCCAACACCGAAGCCACCACCACCGCCGCCAGCACCGCCTTGGGAACCCATGCGAGCACCGGCAAGCCAAACGCCAGAACCAGCGCAACGACCACGCAGCAAAAGACGTTAGACCATCCCGACTCCGCGCCTGCGAACATATTGAGCGCTGAACGCGAAAAGGACGTACTGGTGGGAAAGGCGCCGCACAGTGCCGCGGTGAGTTTCGCGGCGCCCTGGCCGATCAGATCTTGATCACGGTCCCAACGCTCGCCCGACCTTTCGCTATCCAGCCGTGCACTGGCAGCCGTCTCCATAAAGCTCACCAGAGCAATGACGATTGCCGGCAACACCAGTTCAAGCAAGTGCTGCGGGTCCAACGCGCCCGGAAGAACCAATGGGGGAAAGCCACCGGGCAAGGCCCCGACTACTGCGATGCCGTAGCGGTCCCAGTTCCACAACCAAGCGGCACCCGCCGTGAGCAAGAGCAAAAGGAAAACGGCGGGTATCGAGGGACGCAGCCTTTTGCAAAGAAGAATGCAGGCCAGGCTGAGCACTCCCAGCGCTGCCGAGGCAAAATGCCAAGATCCGGCCCCTGTGTCATCGCCCCACCCCACGGCGAGCAAGGCCGGCAACTGCGAAGTGATGATCAGTAGCGCTGCGGCCTGCGTGAATGCCATGAGTACCGGTGAACTGACGAGGTCCATCAACCACCCCTGGCGCAAGGCACCAAGCCCTATCTGAACCAAGCCACTCAAGATCGCCAGCCAACCCGCCAGCACGACCCATTGCGCGCTGCCGGGCTCCGCCATGCCGGTGAGCGCCCCGTAAACAAGCAAGCAAGTAAGAGCGGTGGGCCCGACTGCCAGTCGGGGCGTTGCACTCAGCAGACTGCCAACCAGCGTAGGCAATAAGGTGGCATAGATGCCGGTCACCAACGGCATGCCCGCCAGACCGGCATAGGCCACGCTTTGAGGAAGTGCGAGCAGTCCCACCGTCAGTCCAACGGGGAATTCACGCTCCAGCCGCTTCAGGGTCAGCCGAGGCCAGTTCAAAAAAGGAAGGTAGCGCCGCATGCAGTGCAAAAAGGGTCGCAGACAATGTTGAGATTGTCTCATGCGAGCGGCTGCGACTTCAGCTTCGGATTCATGCCGCCGCGGTGACAACGGTCAAAAAATCCGCGCCCATCGCCCGAACCCTTACCGCTTATCAGTAAAATACCCCGTTCGTTCGCAAACGCAGAACTGGCGCGGGTGCGAGTCTCATGATTCGCGGCTCATACGTGTTTTTCCGTACAAGGCGGACGCAACCACGTCCCATTTCTCGACTACGAAAAACATGACTCAAGATCTAGAAACCACCATCGAGCGCGCCTGGGAGGCGCGTGCCTCTCTCAGCGCAGCATCCGCCCCGCAAGACGTCCGTAACGCCGTGGAGTCTGCCATCGAAGGTCTGGACAAAGGCAAACTGCGGGTGGCCGAGAAGTTCAATGGTTCCTGGCAGGTCCATCAATGGCTCAAGAAGGCGGTGCTTCTATCGTTCCGCCTGCAGGACAATCAGCTGATGGATGCCGGCGCCATGCGGTTCTACGACAAGGTGCACGGAAAATTCGACCGCTATGATGAACTGGATTTTTCTCAGGCCGGTTTTCGTGTCGTTCCGGGCGCCACGGTTCGCCGTGGCTCGCACATCGGTCGCAACGTGGTGCTGATGCCGTCCTTCGTGAATATCGGCGCGTACGTGGATGAGGGCACCATGGTCGACACCTGGGCCACCGTCGGTTCCTGCGCGCAGATCGGAAAGAATGTGCATTTGTCCGGAGGCGTAGGCATAGGCGGTGTGCTGGAACCGCTGCAGGCGGGCCCGACCATCATCGAGGACAACTGCTTTATCGGCGCACGTTCCGAAGTCGTTGAAGGCGTGATCGTCGAGGCGCACTCCGTGCTGGCCATGGGGGTATTTCTCTCACAAAGCACCAAGATCTATGATCGCAGCACAGGCGAAATCTTCTATGGACGCGTTCCCTCGGGTTCGGTCGTGGTGCCCGGCTCGCTGCCGTCGGCCGACGGCACGCACAGCCTCAACTGTGCCGTCATCGTCAAGCGTGTCGACGCGCAAACCCGCTCCAAGACGAGCATTAATGATTTGCTGAGGACCTGATGCAAGACAACTCGGTGCTCGCGCTTGCGCGCGAACTGGTTTCACGGCGCTCCGTCACTCCTGCCGACGAAGGTTGTCAGCCTTTGCTGGTTGAACGGCTCCAGGCTGCCGGTTTTCAATGCGAATCGCTGGTCTTCGGCGAGGTCAGCAACCTGTGGGCGCGTCGGGGCACGGCCGGGCCGCTGTTGGTGTTCGCCGGCCATACCGATGTCGTGCCGCCCGGGCCGCTGGAGCGTTGGGATTCCGAGCCGTTCGTACCCAGCGAGCGGGACGGCATGCTGTTCGGCCGGGGGGCTGCAGACATGAAGAGCTCCATCGCCGCCTTCGTGGTGGCGATCGAAGAGTTCGTGGCGGCCCACCCGGAGCACGGCGGCTCGATCGGCCTGCTGATCACAGCCGATGAGGAGGGCCCGGCGCTGGATGGCACCGTAAGGGTCTGCGAAATACTGGCCGCACGCAATGAACGGCCCGACTTCTGTATCGTTGGCGAACCCACTTCGGTCGACACCCTGGGGGATGTCATCAAGAATGGCCGACGCGGCTCGCTCTCGGGGCATTTGACGGTACGCGGCAAACAGGGGCATGTCGCCTACCCGCAACTCGCTCGCAACCCCATCCACCTGGCGGCCCCCGCCTTGCTGGCGCTCACGACTGAACACTGGGATGACGGCAACGACTACTTCCCCCCCACAACCTTTCAAGTATCCAATATGCACTCGGGTACCGGGGCGACCAACGTCGTACCCGGTGTTGCGACGCTGGACTTCAACTTTCGATTTTCCACGGCCAGCACGCCGGAATCCTTGAAGCAGCGCGTACATACGATGCTCGACGCTCATGCCCTCGACTACGATCTGGACTGGACACTGGGCGGGGAGCCGTTCCTCACGCCCGCCGGTGAGCTCAGTACGGCGCTTTCCGCCGCGATCGCCGTTGAAACCGGCCTTGAAACATCGCTTTCCACGACCGGAGGTACATCCGACGGGCGTTTCATCGCTCGCATCTGCCCACAAGTCGTAGAATTCGGTCCCATCAACGCCAGTATTCACCAGGTGAACGAGCATGTGCGCATCGCCGACCTGGAGCCGCTGAAGAACATTTACCGGGGCGTACTGGAGCGCGTCTTGCGCCTCCCCGGTTCCCATTCATGAAGGAATTGCCGCCATGCCTCAACGAAGCCCGGCTCCGCTCGCGGAGCTGCAAACCTTGCGCGACCTCTTGCGCTATGCGGTGAGCCGCTTCCATGCCGCCGGCCTGAGCTTCGGCCATGGCAGCGACAACGCCTGGGACGAAGCCGTCTATTTGTTGCTGCATACGCTGCATCTGCCGCCCGAGAACCTCGAGCCTTTCCTGGACGCTCGGGTTCTCGCAAGTGAACGCGAACGATACACGCAAATACTGGACAGGCGATGCGAGCAGCGCATCCCCGCCGCCTACCTGACCGGCGAGGCCTGGCTGCAGGGACAGCGCTTTATCGTGGACACGCGCGTGATCATTCCACGTTCGCCGATTTCGGAATTGCTGGCCGAAGCGATGCAACCCTGGGTGGCCGACCCCGAGGACATCACACGCGCGCTGGATCTGTGCACCGGTTCGGGCTGTCTGGCCATCCTGAGCGCCCACGCCTTCCCGCATGCCACTGTCGATGCCGTCGACCTGTCTGCCGACGCATTGAGCGTGGCCCGGCGCAATATCGAACTGCATGGGTTGGAAGACCGGGTGCATGCCATGCAGAGCGACCTGCTGAACGAGGTCCCGGCGCAGAACCAGTACCAACTCATCGTCTGCAACCCGCCCTACGTGAACCGACACTCCATGGACGCCCTGCCGGCTGAGTACCGTCACGAGCCGCACATGTCGCTGGCGGGCGGCGAAGATGGCATGGATCTTGTACGCCGCATCCTGCGCGACGCGCCCTCACGCATGGCGCCGCAAGGCATCCTGGTGTTGGAAATCGGCCATGAGTATGAGAACTTCATCGCCGCCTTCCCTGACCTGGAGCCTGTCTGGTTGAGCACGGAAGGCGCCGATGACCAGATACTGCTTCTGACGCGGGAGCAGCTCGAGTCGTGATACGCGCATCAGGAATCGTTCTTCGCCGAGGCACCAAGGTCTTGCTCGACGGAGCGGAGTTCGTCGTGAATCCGGGCGAACGCGTCGGCATCGTTGGGAAAAACGGTGCGGGCAAGTCCACCCTCTTTGCCTTGCTCGAAGGCCGGCTGGATCCGGACGCCGGCTCATTGGATATTCCGGCGGCATGGCGCATCGTCAGCGTGGAGCAGGAAATCAGCCAGCGCGATCGTCCGGCTCGTGAATTCGTGATCGATGGGGACCGAGCGCTCCGTTCCCTTCAAACTGAACGCGAAGCCACCGCGCCCTCTGATGGTCAACGCATCGCCGAACTGGAACAGGCGCTGATCGAAACCGGTGCCTGGACAGCCCCTTCGCGCGCGGAGCAGCTGCTGGCCGGCCTGGGCTTCAAGCCCGAACAGTGGATGAACCCCGTGGGAAGTTTCTCGGGCGGCTGGCAGATGCGCCTCGCACTGGCGCGGGCGCTCATGGCGCCGTCGGACCTGCTTCTGCTTGATGAACCCACCAACCACCTGGACCTGGACGCCATGCTGTGGCTGGAACGCTGGCTGGCGTCCTACCCCGGCACGGTCATGCTGATCTCGCACGACACGGAATTCCTGGACGCCGTCGCTCGGGCAATCCTTCACTTCGACCACGGTAAACTGAACCGCTACCGGGGTGGATACGAAGACTTCCTCGAGCAGCGTAGCGAACGTCTGCGTCAGACCCATCTCGCCTGGGAAAGGCAACAAAAGGAGACCGTCCGCCTTCAGAGCTTCATCGACCGGTTCAAAGCGAAGGCCACCAAGGCCAAGCAGGCGCAAAGCCGTGTCAAGGCCTTGGCCCGCATGGAGAAGCTCGCGCCTATCCATGCCGAATCGGGCATCGATATCCGGATCCCTGAACCGGACTCGATGCCGGATCCCCTACTTGTGCTGGATGGCGTGAGCACCGGCTACACCTTGCCCGATGGCACCACGCGCGAAGTGCTGCGTGACGTCACGCTAATGGTGCGCGGCGGCAGCCGCATCGGCATCCTCGGGGTGAACGGCGCCGGCAAGAGTACGCTCATCAAGACGCTTTCCGGCGAGCTGCCCGCCCTGGCAGGCACGCGCAACGCCTCACGCGGACTGGAAATCGGCTATTTCGCGCAGCACCAGCTCGATATGCTCGACATCGAATCCACACCGCTACAGCACCTGCAGCGGATGGAACCGCAAACCCGCGAAGTCGAGCTGCGCAGCTACCTTGGCAGCTTCGGTTTCAGCGGCGACACCGTAAACAACCCGGTGGGTCCCATGTCGGGTGGCGAGAAGGCGCGCCTTGCCCTCTCGCTCATCGTGCGGCAAAAGCCGAATCTTCTACTGCTCGACGAACCGAGCAACCACTTGGATGTCGAAACGCGCGAAGCGCTGTCCACCGCCCTGGCGGAGTTCGGAGGCAGCATGCTGCTGG